>JABSOG010000290.1 GCA_013216025.1 Algicola sp.
GCCTGAACTCAAATGACCCCAAATCTGTGATGACTTTGGCCAACAGCCAAGGTCACGCTATGCTTTCGTAAACTCACTCCTTATAAGCCAACTGAATATAGGTCGTCAGGTAAGACTCCTCTCCAAGATAGATTTCATAACTTGCTGACAGACCAACAGTGTATTGGGGAGACATAGCGGGCGTCCAGCCAGAAAAACTAAACTGACTGTTGTTGTCATTGACATCCTGCCGCCCCTCAAAGTTGCCAAGACCCAGTAATGGCCTCAACTGTGTATTACCGAGATTGAACCCCTCTTTAAATTCGGCATCAGAGTACGCCATGGATGCAGTGAGCAACAGACTGTCAATGGGTAACCACTGTAAATCAAGCTCCACGCCCATCGATTTCACGCCGCCACCATTTTCATAATATTCAAAGGATGCAACGTTGCCTGTTGATATACACTGAAGTACCGTTTCACCTGTTGTTGTATCATTGCAGGCTACGGCAAATAATTGCGCTTTGACATCTGAATATTGGTTGGCGTAAGCGGCTAGATTAAAGCGCATTATTCCGTCCAGAAGATCGCTTTTCAGACCCATTTCGTAAGAGATCACATCTTCATTGTCATACAGCGGGTCGGCCCCCCTGGCTACGACTCTACTATCGTTCGCACCGCCAGTACGATAGCCTGTTGATACGCTGGCATAGAGCATTACATCCTTATTCGGAACGTACTCCATAACCCATTTCCAAAGAAAAGCAGTATCGTTCCAATCCCCAGTGCTGTCACCGGTAAATGATTTGTCATCCCGATTATAACGTCCCCCATAGATCAGTCGAAAATCGTCACTGAATTTATATCTTAACTGCCCGAACACAGCCAATGAGTCCACCTTATGTGGGTCGTGATTAGGGTTTCCCCAAGAAGGCACTGCTATCGCATCAGCAATACCATCGTCATTGGAATCTTCACGCCAGAGCCATTCCCAGTCGGCTTCTTGGCCATAGAGAAAAACACCACCAATCCATGACCATTGTCCCTCGGTGTTGGAGGCAGTCTGTATTTCTGTTGACCATGTCGATTGATCATCTTGTCGTCCAAAACCACCAACATCGTCAATACCGCCGTCACTATAGTCGTTATCATAGAATTGCTTGCCGCTGAGTTTGAAATAGTTAGTGGTCCATTTGTAATCGACAAAATCAGTCAACCATTGAATGATCAACGTTGCAGATAAGTTTTCCTGCTGATTAATAGATAGAGCATTTCGGAATACGTCATATGGACTGATATCATCATTTTCTACATCCGCCGGTTGATAAATATGACCCGCGATAACCGCCGCCATGGGATTGAATATGCCAGTTCCCTGAGCTGTTTCAGTGAGCTGATAACCCGCTATTTGTTGATACCCCCAAATAGCATCTGAATTAGCCTCTTTTTTGGCATAATCAACGCGCAAGGCCGCTGTCAACTCATCACGGGGTTGCCATTTTGTCATCCAACGTAAGTATGATGAGTTCTTCTGGCGAAGATCATCAGCAGTGCCTGCAAGATAGTGGTTTCGGATGTACCCCTCATGTTTATCGGTTGTTATGACCAAACGAGTGGCAACCCGATCCCCTATGGGGATATTCACAATACCTTCATAGCTGTTCTGGTCATAACTGCCTGCCAGAACTTTTATACTGCCGGTAATGCTGTCAAACTCTGGTTGTTTGGTGATCACATTGATACTGCCAGCAAAAGTGTTTCGACCATATAATGTCCCTTGCGGACCACGCAACACTTCAATGCGCTCAATATCTACGTATACCCCCAGACCGGCTGTTGTAGTCGGTACATAAATACCATCCAGAAAAATCCCCACCACCTGTTCTGCTATGCCAGACCCGGAAACACCGACTTCATTGGTCCTTGCGCCACGCATTGCCGGACGAACCTCGCCACCAGATTGACCGATGATTAAACCAGGCACGCCCCATTCAAGGCCTGTAATATCAATGATCCCGCTTTTTTCGATCGAGTCTTGATCAAAAACGCTAATGGCAGACGAAACTTCCTGCAGGTTTTGCTCTATACGGTTTGCTGTTACTGTGATCGTTTCCAATAGATTGGCATCACTGATATCTTGGCAAAGAGCGACAGGCGGATTGAAGAGCAATGCACAAATTAATAAACAACCAAACGTTTCGTTCCACGAAGATGTAGCCATTCCATTTCCCCGATTCAGTGTTTAACCGCTGTCTCATCTTTGTTGCGGTATTTATCAATAATCTTTTCAAATGTACCATCGACTTTGATCAACTTGATGATCTGATTTATTTCTGGTAGCAATGCGGCACAGGACGACTGACGAGATACTGCCAAATGGACTGGAGTTACTGAAACCGGGTGATTTAAAGCAACAATTTTGTTTTCAAGTCCCTGTTGTTTCAGATAGGTCATGCCATCCCGATAATCCTGAATAAAATAATCCGAAAGTCCTTGTAAAATTGCAGTTACAAGCTGCTGTTTGGTTGCTAACGTTTCCATTGTTAACGGGTGTTTAACGACAAAACTATCAAAATCTTCGCCAAAACTGCCGCCTAACGGAATGACGCCACGACGAGCAATCAAGTCTGACAATTTTGCGAAAGGAAATTCAGCCCCTTTTTTGACAAACACACGGGCTTCATTTACAAAATATGGGATGCTGAAATGATAGTGTTTATCTCTTTGAGGCGTTCGGTATATGGCGCTAATCAAATCCATATCTCCATCTTTGACAAACTTTAGTAGCCGTTTCCAGGGGATTTTGGCATTGATTTCAACAGGGATTTTAAGCCTTTGTCCAACAACTTTGGTCAGATCATAGCCAATACCTTCCGGTTTTTGTGTTTCCTGGTTGAAGTAGGCAATAGGCTGCCAGCTTATTGTTCCACCAGCGCGCAGCAAAAGACATTCCTGCGCGTTTGCAAGCATAGGTATAGCCAGTGATAAAATAACCCAGAACAAGGTCAAAACCTTAATCAATAGAATATCCTTGTAAATGAACGATATATACTTACTATAGTCCTCTGACTAAATATTAACCAAAAGATATTCTCAAAGACAGAACAAACAAATGATACGAGATGTAACATCACTATACGGACAATATGTTAATCTAAAATAATCATCCGACAATAACAAAAGTACCTTGATGTTCAATATGACCCCATCGTTGACTGATTTTCCAATGCACAGAATAAAAACCATGCTCAGTTTGGCTTTGTTAAACTTTGCCATATTCTCCGTGCAAGCTGACACCGTAAAAACCGGACCATCGTTGCTGGGTGCTGCGCATCAAGCCATGAAACCCAATAAATATACCGGTATCGATTCCATGCTGGTTTATCAACAGGGAAAATTGCTCAGTGAGTATTATTACGGCAAGTTTTCAGCAAATACCACTCATCGCACGCACTCAACATTCAAGAGTATTAATGCGCTAATTGCGCTGATTGCAATCGAACAGGGTCTGTTGTCTGAGCAAGAGTCCTTATTTCCACTTTTAAACAGTTTGTCCAAACAGCAAAGCAAAGATCCGCAAAAAAGCCGAATACGAATCAAAGACCTACTGAATATGACATCAGGTATTGCCTGCGATGAATCTCCCGGGTCAGAGGGTCCCAACCATGAATGGGCGCTGGATGAAGGACCAAAACCTTTACAATACAGTATGGAAATTAAGATGGCAGCAGAGCCGGGCAGTCAATGGCATTATTGCAACGCCAACAGCTTTATGTTGGCTGGGGCTGTGTCAGCAGCGCTAATCCGGGCTGGCAAGGAGGATATATTCAGTTTTGCTGACAAATATCTAATGGCACCACTGGGCATTAAGCATTATCGTCTTAACCGCAGTCCGAACGGTCAATATTTAATGGGTCAAGGCAATGCTCATTTTTTGCCTGCCGATTTGGCAAAGTTTGGATTACTAATACTCAATAAAGGCAAATGGATGAATAAGCGGATAATCTCCGAGCAAACCATCAAAAAACTCTACGGCAGCAAGCATAAGATCAATTGGTCTTTTACCGATACTATTAATCCCCGGCAGGACAGCAAAACAACCTATTCTCATCAATGGTATCAAACACCGTTTGACATAAAAGGTTCCAGGGTTTGGGCCTTGCATAGTTGGGGAAACGGCGGGCAATTTATATTTGTAGTGCCAAAGCTTTCCGCTGTAATCGTATTTACCGGTAGCAATCAAGGCAATTTTGACAAACAAAAACAACCTTTTGATGTTATGCAGCAATACGTTCTGCCAGAATTGATGAAAATAAGCCGACATACAGAGATCAGCGAGCAATTGCCAGCAGTAAACAAAACTATGCCCACGAAGCAATTGTCTTCGACGAAGGCCAGTGATGCATTATGATCTACCGGTGTGTTGACTTGGCAATTTGATACCATCTACGTTTTAAAATTACAGTGGTGCGGTACATAGCGATGAATGTAGCAAAAAGTATTCTTATATGTATTTTATGTCTTCAGATTATTTCTTGTGGTAGCACAAGCAAACACGAGAATGATGAAGCCCCTGTCAATGAGCAACTAAGAACAGAACTTGATAACCCCAGCCCCTTACTGGCAAACACATATGTCTAAGGGAAGTTTTTGGGGATATGTCGTTTCCTCCGGAAATTCTTCTATACTTGAATCAAGGAGGACTTAACCAATGAGAATGATTTTTTATGGCCTGTTGGCCATTTTTAGCGCCATAGGCTGGGCCAGGCAAAGCGACCAGCCCCAGCTGAACAAATCGCCACCACTTTTGGCCGAACCGCCAATAGCCAGTGAAATGCCTTTGCCGTTTTTCTCCTCCCCCTCAACCCACATCCCTCCCCTGCAAACGTTTGAAGTGCCGATATACCGCCAATCTATGTCTTTTGACCAGATTTGGGTCTTCGACAAAAAGACCGATCAACCCTTTAACGGACTACAAACAATCACTGGTCCATTTGGTGTTTTTTTACCAGGCATTGAACAACGTAATTCCGTGCAACAGCCGATGAAACTAACCTTTGCAGTCAATGCCTATAATATCCCCAATATCTATGATCAGGCTTTGGTTGAGGATATGGCCTACACCAGCTACTTTTTTGTGACTGATGTGTTAACCGAAGGCAAATCACTTGAATTTTCCAGACAAGACGACAGTTGCGTTGATAATGGCTGCGGCATCAGTGACGGCTCACTGATTAAGAGCAATATTGCGTCTGAGCAAGGATCAGAAAAGTCCTTAGTTGGGTTTCAGCTGTTTGGTTGGGACGTCATTTTTTTGTCTCAGCCCATTAAACCGGGCACGATATTAACCGTAAAAGGGGCCATTCACCTGTCCATTGCCACCAAAACAAAACAGTTCTCTTCAAAGTTAGTCGATAACAAGGTGAGCTTTGCCGATACCGGCTTCAAGCTCGAAATGGTGCAAATCAAACCAGGCACTTTTGGTTTTGAAATAGCCGGTCAAGAACAGAATATTCTGTCAATCAGGGGCAAAAACGCCGATGGAAAATACATTTACAGTAACGGGATCACCAAGCAATGGTATGAGGGAGAACCAAGAAACAAAGGCAATATGATGTTTAGTCAAAAGATTGATGTGGTTGAATTGATTGTCGCCAAGTCGTTTGAATGCCGAACGTTTGATTTTGAGTTCACAGTCCCCTATCAAGCCGATTTTTATTTGCAAGATAACGCCATCCGGAACTGGCAGCAATTTTCAACCACCCTCTTGGACGAAAGCGACCTTGGCAACCAGTGTGCGGCACAAAACAAGCCAGCCCACTATGCCAAGAAAACGATAGAACGATTGGAAGCGACTGATATTTATCGTTGAGCCATTAAAGATGTTTTGGTTCGAAGGGGGGCGGATTAGATTCCTTTGACACAAAAGGTTATGCTGTACTACTTGAAACAGAGGATAACTATCTTTTATAAATGAACTTAATAACAATCACTTAACCACAACCTTACCACCAATAATCTTAAAAGCTGAATTGCAGACACCAAATTATTTTGTTCATAACATACAGTGGTTACTATCGTAAACTGGATATGATTACGATAATTCATTATTGTCATTTAGTACTGAAAAAATGAAGCTTCTGGCAGTCGGGTTCATTAAGTCCAATGAGCCGGGCGCCGCTGTTTTAAAACTTGCCAAAGGAGTTGGCATAGGTTTTGTCGATGGACATCTTGAACTAATCCCTTAGCCTGTACTTATGAATCACTATGACAAAAAAATATGAAATACGTTTAACCCAAGCCATCCAGTATATTGACGATAATCTTGTCAACAAAATATCGCTTGATGACGTGGCCCGAGCAAGTCATTTTTCAGCATTTCACTTCCATCGAATTTTTTCCGCTTTGGTTGGTGAAACGGTAAACGACTACATATCAAGAAGGAAGCTCGAACGGGCGGTAAACAAATTGGTTTTTGAACCAGACAAATCAATTACCGAAGTCGCGCTGGAAAATGGATTCTCCTCAGGTGCCAATTTCGCCAAAGCAGTCAAAATACATTTTGGCTTTAGTCCGTCACAAATCAGAAATCCCCAGAAAAACAAGAACAGCAAGAACAGCAAGAACAGCAAGATTGGAAAAATACTCAGCAAGTATGGAAAAGACTTTGATCCGAATGATTTGTATCCTAACCGCACAGCAAATGAGGTGAATACTAATCCCTGTATTTTAGACTTGGCTATCAAAGTAAAGATTGTGGATTTGAATGAAAAACGGGTCTGCACCTTGGCTTCATTGCGTGGTTACGAGCAACAGGCAGTATTTGATACATGGGACAAGCTATCAAACTGGGCGATTGTTAATGGGATAAAATCAGCAGACCAACACGGTTTTGCGTTTTGTTTTGATCATCCGGCAGTAACGCCAATAGACAAGTGCCGTTACGAATATGCATTGGTGATTGATGACGAATTTGCGGTTGAATCGCCATTTAAAAGCGCATTGATACCCCAAGGCAAGTATGCATCGCTCTATCTAAAAGGTAGCCCGGAAGCAGCGAAAAAAGCCCAGTTGGGACTATACGCCGATTGGCTTCCCAATAGCGGTTTTGAACCGGATGACTTTCCAATGCTGGAGCATTACTTCAATGACCTGAGAGTCGATGGTTATTTGGAGATGGAAACCCTGATCAAACTAAAAACCCTGACGTAGCCTGCGCCGCGATTGTCAACGAGCAGATTTGGAATAGAGACTAATGAATCAGTATAGAAACATAAACACCGGAAAAATCTTGGTTTTGGTCGCAAGTGCATTTACCTTTGCTTATTGTTTTGGCGTGTTTATCCATGAAATCGGCCATATTTTAGGGTATCAATATTACGGGATCGCCACCAAAAAACTGGTTTTGGATCCCTTTGGCCATTCCTATATGCTGCCTTTAAAAGAAAATCCTGCCGGTGACCTGCTGCAGTTTAGTGGTGGCTCGCTGCTCAATATTATCAGCGCCTGCCTGGTCGCGTCCTTGTTCTGTAAAAACCACAATATGTTCGCATTTCCGCTTTTAATGTGGGCGGGTGTCGCATTCATTCAAGAGTCTATCGCAATTGTTCTGGACCTTGTTAACGGCAGTACTTTCGATTGGACGCTTGTAGTGGCAGCGGGGATGCCGATATATCTGGTGATCATTTTTTCACTGTTATGCATGGGAGCCGGTTGTACCATATTTTTACGACTGTTGGCGATTGTCGGGATAAACCCGGATGATTCATACACCAAAATATTAACCATATGCATTCTGGGGATAAGTCCATTTTTCATTATTTCACTGATTTACGTCCTGTTTTTCATGGTTACAGATCAGGATAACTGGATATTGTCAAAATCAATCTCACTGGGTGCAAGCATCATTTTGTCGGTGGTTTTAGCATTACTGTTTAAACCGCTATATCCGATGTTGGAAAAGTTTCTACCTGTTAAATCCAGGGATATTAAACCAACTCACTTGGGATCTTCATTGTCCATTGCAGTACTATTTACCCTGTTTTGTCTTTTTTTCTTTAATTGAGACAGAAACCGTCAATCTGATAAAATCAAGATGCCAGGGTCGAGTCTTGAATTTAAACTAAATAACATTTAAATACAATCACTTAAATGTCACCTTCCCACCAATAATCTTAAACGCTGTATTGCAGAGCTACAAATCAAATTGTTCATAACATACAGTGGTTATTATCGTTAACTTACGAGTGTTGGCGCAGCAGAATGGGCCTTAACCGATTTGAAGTTGATGAGGTCAATGCCAATAAAAAATTGGCTGGCCTCATTTAGGTTGTTATAACTCATCACAATGTCGTTACCAAACGTAGCAGCTAATTGGAAAATGTATTGTGGTGAATACTGGTGCGTTTTGTGAAATTAATTGACGCTACTATGAGTGCCCCTCTACATGAAGCGATGGGGATGAATGAGCGATGCCGATTTAGTCTCACTTGTACCACTGCCTGAAATCACGCCTGATATTTTGCCAAACCGACACCCGAAAAATACACTCGCTGTAATAGTGGTGTAATAGTTTTCTTTCTCAATTCCAGTCATCTTGTTTGTCAACGACTGCTCAAACTTTTTCACCCTAAACAGGAAAACTCTTATGTGTACATATTTCACCCTCAACACCCCTAATCAACAGCCACCGTATATTGCGGCTCGCAGCACCGAAAATGGGACTAGATTTCACTCCAAAATGATGTTCAAAATGAAAACACATGTGTATTGTCAAAAGCTCCCGGACAGCTTAACAGGGGGGCCAACTGACCAACAGCCTCAATGGGTGGGTCAACTTTCTCAATGGATGGGAAAATATGCCTTTGTCGGCATGAATGATTGCCCATTCCCCACCCTAAATACTGATGATATTGCAGCACATGGCATGAATACGGCAGGTTTGGTGGCAGGAGCGTTGACGTTGATAGAGTCCGAATATCAAGACCCGGCGACGATTGCGACAACTGACACCGTTATTTTATTTCCCTACCTGGTCAATTGGCTACTAAGCAATTTTGCTACCTGTGAGGAAATCAAAAACGCATTAAATGGTAGTGTTAAAATTATTAACCCAGATCCGGAATATACCGAACAAAATAAAGCAATACTGTTGCATTTTCCTGTGAGTGACGCCACCGGGCAGAGCATTGTCATTGAAGTTCTTAACGGGCAAATAAAGGTTTCGAATAATATCCGTTATGG
>JABSOG010000291.1 GCA_013216025.1 Algicola sp.
CCTGAACCTCCACCATAACCATTGTTACCCCCTCTGGATTTGCCACCTCCGCCATTACCGCTGGCGCTATTACCATCACCAGAATTGGTTTTGCTGGCATTGCCTGCAGATTGTGCTGTTACGCCCGAGCCACCAGGTCTAACCTGGCCAGAATCCTCATTATAACCTGCACCCCCACCGCCTCCAGCAATCAACAAGATGGCATTGCTATCATTGTAGGGTGCTCTCAACACGAAAGAACCCCCCCCTCCCCCATTGCCCTGCTCATCTGTTCCGATGCCTTTTTGCCCCACCAAAATGTGAATGATTTCGCCTTGATTGAGGTTAAACTCTCCTTGTATAATGGCTCCTCGACCGCCACTGTTATATCGGCTGCTACCGCCTTGTGCCCCACGAGCTTGTATTTGATATACCCCATTTGCCGGTACTGTCCATTGCTGAATACCACCACTAACCGCAAAAAATTCAGGGTTGATGACCCACGCAGCAGTGGCATTGTAGAGGCTCTTACAAATCTCAACACTAGGACCGCTACTCGAACTGGAGCCACAATTTGTAAACAAATGCTCTGCGAATGTATAAAAATCAGGCGGTGGCGGGCTTTTTGAGTAACTCGAAAGCTTTTTGACAATATAATAGAGTGAATAATAAGGTGGCAGGTATTCATACTCTTCACCGTCACCACAATTTTCTATGCCAATATTGGTTTTTGTTTTATTTATCAATAAATTTGTTTGTTCGTCGGGTATACCACTTTTGGTAACATGATTCATGATCATATTAAAAGAAGTACCATCGTAGACGCTGCCGTTTAGCAACCTCCTATTGCTGACCGTGGTATAGGTGAAATTATGATTGTGTCCGGGATCATCGACAGTATGCAAATGTCCGTCACCTTCATTGACTTGATGCCCATGTGAGGGCATATGTCTTTGTTCCATTGCAATTACATCACTGCCACCTGTATCGCTAACGGGATATTGCTGATTGGCCCCAATTACAAACTTGCCCCTCAGATCAGGTGTTGTAGCCTCCAAATCATCACCATAAGTGTATTTTCCACCATCACATAATGCCCATCCATTTGGCACTGGGTTGTTTCTCCTCGGTTGTGGATTGTGCCACATCACCACAGTACCGGCTGGCACCAAATCATAATACTGACCATCTTCATCATTGCGTTCTTTGACTTTGCCATCAACCGCAAAATCACCACCAATACTCAGCCGATGTTTAGCATCAGGCATTTGGCCAATCCCGACGTTATTTTGCTCTTCAACATTTTTATGAACAATCGGTGATTTTTCAACCTGAACGACAAAGTGACCATCCCAGTAACCAGGAATATCCTCATAGTGGATATAAATATTGGCAAAACCTGACTTGCAATGAGAACGTATATTGGACAATTCGATATCGAAACTATCACCCGCATGCAAAGTAGGTACTGGCGCATCAAAACTGAATATAGGTGTTTGGTTCTGATTAGTTTTCTCAAGGTCAGTTAAATCGTCTTTGCCACCTCCTACCTTGACATGCCTGAAGCCCGCTTCAATAACATCCAGATCATCTGTTGAGGCCAAATCCCAGTCATCACCCACCGGGTTATCAAAAACGATGCTGAACTTGCTGTCTTTTGTCGAATTCATTGACAAGTGATTAAAGCTCAATTGGTTGGCAACGCCATTTTCATCGGTTGCTGGCAAGGTATTGACCAGACGAATGACAACCTTATTTTCAGCACTTGCTTCATTGAGGATGGTATTGCTGCCAACAATGCTGGCAAACAAAGGGATATCCTTCTTGCCCCGATGATTGATGATATCAATGTGTTTTATCCGGGTGCCAGTGAGCGATGGCAGGTCATTTTCAAAACTGAGGTTTTTAAAATCCAAAGCCACGCTGGTACCCCTGGCACCAGCATCACCATCGGCACTAGTGTATTCGAAGGTAAAATTTAACGTTTCATCATTTACCAGCAGCAATGGGCCATCCCCGGTATACAATAAATATACCGCCACCCGTCCATCACCAAGCAGTTGTGCATGGCTGATATCCCATTGTGTGCTGTCATTTCTTGGCGCAATAAATGCGCTGTTCGAGTCGCCATTGTTCAGTGCGCTGTTGAACGTTTTGCTTTTAAAGGTTAAACAAAAGTGATGGTTGCCGGCACTTGCATTACCTGATAAGTCGTTCAACGACAAATTAGACAACGAACAGTTTTGCAGTTGCAGGTTTACCGTATTGTTCGTTTGAGAATCAGAGATATAAAGTACATTATCTTCGTTGTCATCTACCAACTTAAAATCAACTGGATATTCTTGTTTAAACGTGGCCTGTGCGGTTTGGTTTGCGGCCATCAGGGCCAAGATCTCCTCTTGCTTCAACACTTTATCGTAGACATAGACATGGGCCATTTGGCCCTGAAATGCCTCAGAATCACCATCGCGTTGACCAAGCACCAAACAGCCCTTGCTTAAGAGGGACTCGGTTGATAATTCCCCCCAAGTATCAAGCGCCTCTGCTGCATCAATATGCACCATGACTTTTTCGGTATTTTTTATCCAAGTCACGGCAATGTGATGCCATTGACCATCATTTAATGCTGTTGATGATTGTGTCACCGTACCATTGATATCAGCACTTAAGTTACTGAGCCTAAGCAGGCTAAAACCATTGTCTGAATGCTCATTGGTAAAGGTAAATACAGCCGCACTGTTGTCGCTGTTGGTTGACTTGACCCAGCAGGCTATTGTCACCGCCTCCTCTGAGGGGTTCTCAATATTATCTACTTTAATACATTGCCCGGCACTGCCAGCAAAGTCGAAACAACAGCCAAAATATTCGTCTGGTACTAAAGTAGGCTGACCAACAATCTGCGCCTCGTAACCATTGGACGATAAATCTGTAATCATGTTATTTGCCGGAATATCATCCAGCGTTAGGCCCAGAACCAGGCCCTGTGTTAATTGGGTGTTCAACAATGTCTTATCTCCTGATAAGTTTTTATAAAAAGGAAATTTTGCGGTAGGTGCGGCGGGACGCCGCGCCCAAAAATGAGAAGTGAAAGGTAAAATTAGTGAAGTACTACACCAGTAACAATTTGCGGTGACACTAAAAAG
This sequence comes from Algicola sp., assembly GCA_013216025.1. GTDB lineage: Bacteria > Pseudomonadota > Gammaproteobacteria > Enterobacterales > Alteromonadaceae > JABSOG01. The sequence goes on from JABSOG010000291.1 coordinate 3,123, forward strand.
GCCAGATCGATATTGCCAGTCAATCCATCAAGATTGACGCCTGCTGTTTCCAACCCAAGCGCCAAGAGTATTTCATCACGGTTGTTTGTCTGTGAATCACCTGCAATAGCAGCAATACCCTCTTCAGTGTCACCAACTGTTGATACATTCAAACCGTCAGACCATTGATACGCCCCAGACCTGAGCTCAATATCGTAAGCAAAATCGCCAAGCGGTTTTTGCTCGGTTTTATCCGGTGCCTGCTTTGGTTTTGGGGTGATTCGACAACCCATCAGCAAGTTTTTTATTAGCTGATTGTCACTGCCGCAATTTGAAGTGCCCCATAATGCACAGGGCGCACTTTTAGCTATTGGGGTGTATTCAAATTCATCAGTAACATCACTATTATCACTATCGTCTAAAATTCTAATCTGGTGCTCAGCCTGTGCCACTTCTGTTATGTGCATACAGGGAACACCAAATCGGTCAAATTCGGCAAAAGAAGCATTACCAGCCGTTAACTGCATAGACGGGATCACCGAACTGGTGGTTAATACCAGTGTCGCCGGGTCGATAACAAAAATATCATCCCCGGTTTGTTTAAGTAAACCGTCTTCAACGTTGGTGTGACAAATAGCGCCGTCCGATGGTAAAAAGGCTTTCTCAAAATCGGCCCATTCGGATTTTGGTGGCGCTGATACTTGCTCGGCACCAAAGGCAATATCAAACGACACCACTGAAAAATCAACATAAGCGGTGCCTGAAAACTCCGGCCCCCAGATATGCAAATCGGCACTTAAACTGACGTCAAAACTTGCTTCATAACTGGCACTAAAGAACAGAAATTTCACCGTCCCCCGGAAACTGGCCGAGATACCGACACTCATATAAACCCTGGCATCATAATAATAAGGTTCCCAGGCAATAATAAAATCGGCGCCGATAACAAAGTAAGCTTTCACCTTGCCTGACAATGTTGCACCCGCCACACCAAGATCAAAACCAACACTAAACGGCTCTTCAAACAAGGCTCTCAGATTACCACCAGCCATCAGGGCACCGGGCAGCAACGCATAATACATCCCGCCTTTAAGGCTTAATCCTGGGCTTAATTGCCAGTGAAACCCCAGCCGGGGCACTGTTGGATAATGGGCCGGAGGGGTAAAATCTGGGTGATAACCACCCAGCGTTAATACAAAGTCACCGGCATTATCACCATCAAACCAGCTGTAAAAAGCAAATCCGCCAGTTAAACGACACTGCTTCGATAAAATATAAGAGGCACTGGTCAGTTCGGCTTGCACCTTCAACACACTCTCATCAAAATCATAAGAGGCTTTGATGGCCATTTCGACAACAGCCAACGGGTTCAAGCTTTTGTTCGGCACTTCCAGTCTTGCCAAACCCAACAGGTCTAATTTGACTTTGTTGCCCAATCGCAACAACACCAAGGCAAAGCTATCAATGAGTTTAAAAGAGTTAAATTTGATACCAAAAGCCAAAAATGACTCGCCGAGTGCCGCTGGCACATGACTTTTTATTTTGCTCAATACTGCCAGCGGATCGGTGCCCAGTTCATCGCTATCGCCTTTACCCATGGCGGCACTAACCAATGGAAATTGGCCTATCTGATCAATTTCGGGAATATTAACGGTGCGGTTGTAACCAAAACCCGCGGCTATGCCGGTAACCTGCATAAATGGTGGACCCAACCCTACAGCAAGGTTCATCACACCATAGATAAATACCGAGGGCTGGCCATCAATTTCTTGGTAGGCCCCCATTGCGGCCATATTCAGCCCCGGGGTTTTAATCAATACAGTGCCCGCATAGGCATCTGCGACTTCATCCCTTAAAAACGCCCCGCTGATGGTGGTAGGTCCTTTGGCATAAGAGAGACTTAAACCACTGAGGCCAAATTCAGGACTGATTTGGTCAATCGGTGAACCCACCGACAGTCCATCAAGACCAATGGTCAACGGCCCGATGGCGACTTGCATGTCGAGTAAAAAATGCACTTTGTTTTGATAAAATTGTAAACCAATGCGTTTTAATTGGCCGCTGCCGATGGTTTTGTTGACTTCAAACCATTTTACTTTACCTAGTTTGGTATTGTCTCTGGCGACAACCGCGGTGTTATTGGTTGTCGATGAAGTGCCACCATCATTAGATGGTGGGTTACTGCTGTTAACAATACCCGTTGCAGGCTGCTTCGGCGCGGGGAAGTCATCTCGGGTTAATGGCAATGCCAATTCGATTGTATTGCCGCCCAGATTTAAGACCGCCGTCATTTGTAAATCCGTTTTTGCTTCAATCAGCTTATCACCGACCCAGTGGCTTTCGATCCTGTTGGCTTGAATTGTCAAACCGTTAAGCGCAAACATTTCAGCCTGCGGGATCTGATCACCAACAAAAGGTAAGTCAGCAAGACTGATATCAAAACCCAGGTCAGCTTTTATCAGCTGACTGGCAGCAATGGGGTCTTCAGCGTCTGGTTGAGCTGGTTTAAAAGCATACAAAAGGCTGTTGACGGTAATATCGGGTATAAAGTCAGCAACATCATCGGGAGCCAGCGTTTTGAGATTAAAATCAGTCAATCTGGCTGCCACCATTTTCGACTCAGTTTCATAAATTCCACTGAGGGTATGACCATTGACTTTAAAGTCTGCGGCAATCATGTACTTGGGTTTAATCGTCATAGGTTTCGCCTTAGATAGCTGCAATACAGCTAAAACATGATTTGCCATCCACACCAATACAGCAACGCGGTAGCAGTGTGGATGTCAATTGAAAAATACAGCCTTCACACCGGTTTTATACAGATAAAAGGCTGGTGCCATACTGCCGATATGGCAGTACAAAACACACAAACTGGCGCTGGCTAAGCGGCATCACTCAACAGTCGTTGCATCTCATTAATACCCATCTCTTCCAATACGGTTTGATTATTGGTATTCCAGGCTTTGATGGATAAACTTTCGATCTCAATAGGCCACCCTTCGGTCAGTTCTGACAAATTAACATCAAGCCACAACGCATATTCCGATGGTTGTGCGGCTTTTCCTGCATCTCTTGCCTTAGTTACATGTGTCTGATCGATGGTTATATCCTCATAAGTGTCAGTGTCTCCTACTTTCATTCTTGTCAACTGATCTATTTCTGGAATGTTATCAGTGACCTTTTTAAAATAAACCTGACGCAAGGTAAATGTGACATCGTCAGCCACTTCTCCCGGCAAATCCAACTTATCACCTTGGCCCAATATACTGCCAAACTGGTCAACAATTTCTTGCAGCGTGATACTTTGGGGAACATCCCCATCCTTCTCATCTGTGCTTTTAACGACCATTGTGGTATTGCCTAAAATAGTCACGTCGTTATCCAGTGTATTCTGCTGCTTTTGAATCACTGCACAAATCTCGCGCTTTAGTATTTTTGCCTTTGCTATACATTGCATATTTGGCATGGTGTTTTTTCCTCTTTTCATTTTAATTTTCCCCTGCGAGAACCGCAAAGGTTGCTATAAACCGGGATCTGTTTTTGCCCCCGACATTGCTGTATCGGGAACATTTACGTCCCCGGAGATCTTATCGGCGGCGTAACTTTAACCAGCCTTCTTTAATTTCTTGCGGTGCCATCACCGCAGCCTCGGTCACCGCCTGATCAATACCAACAGATAGCTGCTTTAGCAGTGTCTCAACCAACGACTCCCGACCATTAAAAAATGGTGTAAACGCTTGTCCGGTTAACAGCACCCGATGTTCCTTGCTGATCAATTTGGCCTGATTCAAATCAGCCACACCATCATCATTGTCATTGTCATCAACTGAGGCCAGCCAATTAACATCGTCACTATGTAAGTATTGCCACATTGAATAACCTAGCCTGTCACCTGTACTTAACTGGTATTGTTCAATAAACAGATCTTTGGCGATCCGCCTTGCCACAAATCGTTCATCCCAACTTATTTCACCTTGCTGATTTTTCACCTGCTCCACCCAGCTCCAGGCATAATCGGGCACAGGTCGCAGTGCCAGTTGAATTTTGTCTTTGGTTGTTAGCAATGGGGCGTGCAGAAAGCTGACCTCGATATTTTTCAGCGCTTGGGTATAGTGTTCTGCTGGAATATTAATCGTTTTGTTGGGCAAGATACCGACGGTGGCATGAATGCAACCCTGAACATCCATCAACAGGGTGACCGTTTGCGCCGGGTCATCGAGGCTTTGAAAAAAGTTAATGGGGCCGTCTTCAAGGTTGTCAAACTGGCTTTCGATATTATGATCATCCCGGTAATCGCTTTGTGGTGCATAAAACAGTGGATGCGATGAATGGTCGATATTACCCTGCCAATCGCATCTTTGTGTTGCAAAAGTCAAGCTGCCATCGGCGGCCTTTTTCTCGACCCAATACCCCACTAGGCCATCATTCAATTGACCATGTTCGCCAAGACGCACCGGAAACTGAACCCCGGTAAATTTGTCACTGGTTCGGCTGTTTTTGGCCATATCCGCACGAAATACATTCCAGTCTTGATTCACCGCAGGCCCGCCACACAGCTCAAGGTTCAATGATGCCCTGACTAGAGCCATCGGGCGGCCAATCAATAATGCGGGGCCGGTAATACCTGAGTCTTTCTCGGTTTGTATGTGTGCCAGTGAATTTTCGGTTGTTCCGATAAAGTGAGTCAAAAATGTATCATCATGAGCCAGTGAGGATTCGATATAGCTCGCAACACGCCGCAGGTGCGGATTGTCAATCTGTTCAATGGTGGCAACAGGCCTGTCGCTGTCTATCGCCTGATGCCAACGCTGGGCTTTAAAATAACCCAGCGCTTTACCATCGCGGTCATAAAACATCACACTTTGATCAAAATGGTTGTTCAACAACCAACCGCACAATGGACTCGTACCCGCATGAGAATTCATGTCATCGCTGGTTTTGCCACCGTCAAGCCATCTAAAATTAAGCCTGGCCGGTTGTGCCAGTCTCGGCGGCAGTTTGATCAGGTGTTTGCTTGCTGGGGATGTCATTTTGTAAGTGGTATCGATATTGTCGGTATTTAATGACTTCACCTGACCAAAGGTGTCTACCAATTGCAGTTGTAGCAGTTTCAGGCAACCTGAACGAATGGGATTAAAGGCATTGCGGGGACTGGGGGCATTTTTGGTATCCCCGCCCATTGCCGACAATACCCCATCACGGGTAAACGCCAAGTATTGGTCAAAGCCCAGCGGATCATCGATTGGCAACTCCAAAGTCTGTTTGCGCATCAGCAATGCCTGATTAAACCCATTTAATGACTGAGCCAAAATATTATTGGAAGACAATTGTTCATAAGCGCAGGTCATCGAATACACAGGGTTGTTAAAGCTGGCATCACCTTCGAAATTGGCACTGCTTATACTTTCGATGTCAGTAAATATTTTGTGTTTGTTTATCAGCTGAGTTTCTATGGCTTTTTTTAACAATACATTGGCTTGAGGTGTCAACAGGCTACTGCCGCTGTATATGTCTCCTCCTTGGGCAATTCCGCCTTTGCCTGCTTTTAACGATAGGTCTGGGTTATTAACATTAATCTCATAATTATCGGTAATAAACGAAGTGGCATAATGCCCTTGATTTTCATGTAAATTACTTTGGCTCACCGTGCTAAACAACTGGGCTTGCCATTGCAGCATAAAGGGGTTCCATGGTTGTTTGACGCAGGTTTTGGTCACCACAACTTCGCTGATAGCTTCATTTAAACCACCAAAATCATCGCCACTTTCAAATGGGTTATTTTGCTCGGTGATATAGAGTGGGCAATCCAAAGTGCCATCTGCACCATGCCTTTGGGTTGGTTTTACCGAATCACCTTCAAGCAGCACTACCGGGTTATTTGGTTGCCAATATCGTGGGGCCGGAATTTGTTCCAAGTAGTAGCTAATCAACGGGTCTTGTTCAGCTTCAATTTGCCCAATCAACCCACTGACCTGCTTGCTCAACTGCTGTGCCAAAGATGTTGTGGCACTTTTCTCATGGGCGTCGATACCACAAATATAACCCTCAGCGTCTTTATTCGCCGGCTTAAGCTCACCGGTGAATAAAGACGCTGAGGGTTATATTTGTGGTATCGACG
>JABSOG010000292.1 GCA_013216025.1 Algicola sp.
TTTGCAGGCAGTCTCTGTGCTCTAAAGCTTTACCCGGTACGCTCAACAATTCGCTGGGTTTGTTAAGCACAACAATCGCATCGTCTTGGTAGACGATGCTGATGTAGGGGTCAAGCGGCGGCTGGTAATTCAATAATGCCATGGGCTGGGGTTATCCGTGGGTGACGACAATCAGGCGAACGGCATCGAGTTTCAATTCGGCTTTGCCGATGTATTTGCTGAGCTGTTGCTGCTGGGTTTTGACAAATTCGAGTTCATCTTCGCGGATATTGGGGTTGATTTTCTTTAACGCAGTTAACCGCTCTAACGCTTCACCGAGTGACGCTTCCATGGCGGTCATCGCTTCGCTTTGTAATGTCACTAGTGATTGTTCGGCTAACTTATGCGCCATCGGCACCTGAGCACTGATTTGTGTTTGCAGTGCCGCGGTCAATTGGCTGGCGATTTTTTTACCAATGGGTGATAACTGGCTGTTAAATTGCTGGTAGCTTATCTTTTCACCCAAAGAATTATTGCTTTTATCTAGCAAAACGCGCACCGGCGTGGTCGGAAAATAACGGCCAATTTGTAATTCGCTGGGGGCCATGCTTTGTGCGATATAAATGAATTCGACAAAATGTGCGCCCGCAGGCAGGGCTTTGTTTTTGAATATCGCCACCGAGGTATTGCCAATATCGTCGTTGGTGACCAAATCCAGTGCGCCTTGCACCATCGGGTGTTCCCAGCTCAAAAAGTGGATATGCTCTTGAGCCAACGCGAGTTCCCGGTTAAAGGTGACGGTACAGCCTTCAGCATCGACATAAGGGAACGACGGCACCAACATGTGCTCGGTAGGTCGCAGTATGATGGATTGCTCACCATTGTCTTCTTGGTCGATACCAAAGGTGTCGAATATTTTGATCATGAAGATAGGCAAGTCAACGGCTTGCTCTATCTTGGCAATATCATGGGCGATGGTATTGTCGGCGTGTTGGCCGCTGGAATTGAGTTCGAGCAGTTTGTCTCGGCCCTGTTCAAGCTGGACTTTAAGTATCTTGTTTGATTCTTGCGTCTGCTCTATCAAGTTGTTAACGGCGGTTGAATCGATAGTAGCTGACTTCATCAAGTCAAACAGGTTTTCGTTGTATTGCTCGAATATGGCGCGTCCAGTGTTACAGGTATAATTGAACGCATCAAGGCCTTGATTAAACCAATCGAACAGCACGGATTGTGCGGTATCTGCAAAGTAAGGGACGTGTACTTTGATGGTCTGGGTTTGGCCAATACGGTCAAGACGACCAATACGTTGTTCGAGCAAGTCCGGGTTAAGGGGTAGGTCAAACAAAACCAGATGATGGGAAAACTGGAAGTTACGGCCTTCAGAGCCGATTTCTGAACAGATTAATACCTGGGCACTGTCGTCTTCTTGGGCAAAATAGGCGGCGGCTTTGTCACGCTCAAATACCGACAGTCCTTCGTGAAAGACTGCTGCTTTGATTGCTTCTTTGCTCCATAAGGCTTTTTCTAAAGTCATTGCTGTTTGGGCATGAGCACAGATAACAATGAGCTTTTCTCGCTTGAGTTCTTTGAGGGTATCAATTAACCAAGTGACCCGGGGGTCAAAAGCAGACCAAGTACTGTCGACACCTTCAAAATCACTGAATACCTGCTCAGGGAAAAGCATCTGTTGCGCCTGTTCTTGTGCCGACATGCGGACGTTGAACTTGCTAGCAACCGATATGGCGGTTTTGTATTGAGCCGGCATGGTCATGGCGTGAGGCAGAAGCTGCCTTTCGGGGAATCCTTGGACGCTATGTCGGGTATTACGAAATAAAATGCGTCCGGTGCCATGACGGTCGAGTAATTGTTGGATCAGATGTTTTTTTGCAGCGTGTTTTTGATGTTCTATGGCATTGGAGTTAATCACTTCAAGCGAGCTTTCGATGTCACTCTCGCTGAGGATATTGCGCAGGGTTAGCAGTGTTTTGTCGGTGATCTGCTCGCCGTCTAATAGGTCGTTGGCGGCATCGGCGACTTCTGTATAGTGACTTTCTTCTTCGACAAATTTTTGGTAATCGTAAAAACGGTCAGGGTCGAGTAGTCGTAAGCGGGCAAAGTGGCTTTCGTGACCGAGTTGATCTGGGGTCGCGGTTAGCAATATCAGCCCTTTGATTTCTTTGGATAGCGCTTCTATGCGTTGGTATTCGGTCGATGGGTTGTCTTTTTCCCATACCAGATGATGGGCTTCATCGACAATTAGCAAGTCCCACTCGGCTTGCGCAGCTTGTTCAAACCATTGTTTTTTTGCGGTGAAAAATTCGAGGCTGGTCAGTACCAACTGCTCGGTTTCGAATGGGTTGGCGGCTTCGTTAATGGTTTCGTTACAGCGCTCTAGGTCAAAAATCGAAAAATGGAGGTTAAAGCGGCGCAACATTTCGACCAGCCATTGGTGTTGCAACGATTCAGGCACCACGATTAATACGCGTTTGGCACGGCCGGTGATCACCTGCTGGTGAATGATAAGTCCGGCTTCGATGGTTTTACCCAAACCCACTTCGTCGGCCAATAAAACTCTAGGCGCGTGACGTTGGCCTACTTCTTGGGCAATGTACAACTGGTGAGGGATTAATGAAGCCCGTACACCGGCCAATCCTAAGATCGGTGATTTTTGTTGGGCGTTGATGTGCTGCCAGCATTGGTATCGCAAATTAAAGCGGTCGAAGCGGTCAATTTGTCCGGCAAACAAGCGGTCTTGTGGGTTGTTGAAGGTAATAAAGTGATCGAGTCTAGTTTCCATCAAAGACACTGTCGCATCATCTTCAGCATCTAGGCGTGTGCCGTGGTAGACCACCAGTCCGTCGATTTCATCGACCTCGTGAACCGTTAGTTTCCAGTCATCTGCACTTTTTATGGTATCCCCGATATTAAACAAGACTCGGGTGATGGGGGCGCCAGTAGAAGCATATAACCGGGTTTCTCCACTGGCGGGAAACATAATGGTGATCATGCGGCCTTCGATACCAACAACAGTACCTAAACCCAAGTCTGACTCGGTATCACTGACCCAACGTTGACCCAACGCAAATGACATGTTTTGTTCTCTTCGATGATTTCGGGCGGCTATGGTACTTGGAAACTTAGTTGGTTTCACCCCTTTATTCAAGTTGTGCCCAAGATTTTTCAATCGCGGTGAAAACAAAGCAAAAATGCGCTTATTTTCCCAATTAATAAATTTGTTATTGGCGATGTTTAAAAAACACTTCGGTTAAACCATTAAATGACGCGAAACCGACGAAATTTGCTGTGCGTCATCAAGTTTCATTTAGTTTCGACTAATATAAAGTAGTAAGTATAAGTTTCCGTATCCAATCAATGATGATAAGGCAGTGTATTGTATGGGCGAACAAACGACGCAAAAATCAGGCAAGACTTATGTTTTAGACACCAATATTTTACTTCACGAACCCTTTGCATTTTTATCCTTTCAAGAACATGAAGTTGTTATTCCAATGACGGTGCTCGAAGAACTCGATCATATCAAAGACCGCAACAAAGATGTCAGCCGAGATGCCCGTGTTGCCATTCGCGCACTCGAAGATATTTTACGTGATGCCACGCCAGAGCAAATGCTCAAAGGTGCGGCATTGCCGACATCACCTGACGGCACAAAGCCGGCCGGTCATTTGATTATCATGAACGATTATCAGTTAGAAAATGATATGTCGGGATTGCCCGGCGGTGAAAACGACAATCGCATTATTAATACCGCATTGTCGCTGCAAAAAAGCAAACCCGATCACATGGTGACGCTGGTCACTAAAGACATCAATATGCGCATTAAGGCTAAGGGCGCGGGGCTTGATCATGTAGACGATTACCGCACCGACCAGCTGATTGACGACGTGCAGTTTTTGTATAAAGGCTATTGCGAAATTGACGACGACTTTTGGTCTATGGTGAAAGACTGTGACAGTGAAACAATTGGTCGTGATACTTATCACACTATCGACCGCTCGATATTCCCTCAGGCGTTTGCCAACGAATATTTGCTCGATAAAACCCGCAGTTTTGCCGCCAGAGTGGTGGACGTGACCCAGGACAAGATCAAACTGCTAGACCTTGGCAGAGAGCGCTTGTTGCATCGTACTGCTTGGGGTATCACGCCAAAAAACATTTATCAGGCGATGGCGTTAAATGCGTTGCTCGACCCTGATTTGGACTTGGTGATTTTAACCGGCCCGGCGGGGTGTGGTAAAACGCTGCTGGCACTGGCTGCGGCATTGGAATTGGTGATAGAAAAAGGCATTTATGACAAGGTGCTGGTGACTCGGAATACCCCGGAAATCGCTGAATCTATTGGTTTTTTGCCTGGTACCGAAGAAGAGAAAATGACGCCTTGGCTGGCAGCCGTGACTGATACCTTAGAGGTGTTACACAAGAACGACGAAAACCCTCATAGCAGTTTGAATTACATCATGGAAAAGGCCAACATTCAGTTCAAGTCGGTCAACTTTATGCGCGGGCGCAGTATTCAAAATGCGATTGTGATCCTCGACGAAAGCCAAAACCTCACGGCTTCGCAGTTAAAGACTATCATTACCCGCTGCGGCGAAGGGACCAAGATTATTTGTTCAGGCAATCTGGCGCAAATCGACAGTAATTATCTGACCCCAGTAACCTCGGGTTTGACCTATATCGTTGAACGCTTCAAAGACTTTGAAGGCAGCGCCACGATTAACCTAATTGGGGTTGTTCGCAGTCGCTTGGCTTCTTTCGCTGAGCTTAATCTGTGAGTTTATGGGTGGGTGTATATCTGCCCTTACTTTTAGAGATTTAAAGATTAAAAGCTCTCAACACGGAGGCACGGAGTCACGGAGAAAGAAAGAGAAAAACTAAAATGAAAATTGGTTTGTATTGCGGTTGATTTTACTATTTGGGATTTTACCCTTCTTTTGTCTTTTGTCTTTTGTCTTTTGTCTTTTGTCTTTTGTCTTTTGTCTTTTCCTCTTTCTTTCTCCGTGCCTCCGTGACTCCGTGTTGAGGTTTTTGACCTTGATCTTAGCGGACCAAGTCAGAATATTTCGTAAGTAAACTGCAATCCATCAACAAAAAACTCAGACTGCTTGCCTATCTTACCAAAGGGCAGCATCGCAGGACCTGTGGGTTCGGCGAGGATGTACTCGCGGTCTTTGAGCCGGATCCATTTGTCATTTTTACGGTGGGTCATCTGAACGCCAATCAAGGCATGATTAGGCATATAAATAATGACGACCTTGACCCTTGGAAACATGGCGTTGAGCATGTTGGCCATCAACGTGACTTTGCTGTCGCAGTCTCCCTGGTTGTTGTTCAATAACCTCAGTGGTGGGCTGAATCCGGCACCGTGGGATTCGCGCCGAGATTCGAGGGTAGAGTAGGGGATGCTTTGAATAAAAGCTAAAATGTACTCAGCAACTTGTCTGCCGCGTAGCTTAGGGTTGGCTTTCACTATGGCCTGAGTCAGTGGCAGGATGTCTTTGCGGCTTTCCATGGCAAATCGTACGTGGTCTGGCTTAACGCCTGTCTTGCCAAACTTGTCGGTTAAAATGTTGTAATAGGATTTTTTCAAAATTTTGGCTTGCGCTTTATCTCTGATACCCAACAGCATTTTTTCCGCTTTTTCTCGAAGGTCCTTATTCTTACCTTTGACAATAATACTGTAAGAGGAGGGTCTTTCGATAAAACTGATATCAACTTTTCTGCGGTCTATCTTGGCGGCGGCCTTTTTTAATGCGACCAGAATGGTTTTTTTCACTCGGCTGGGTTGGTAACCTTTAAAATTGCGGAAACGGCCGAACATGGTTTTGTTTTCGAAAGTAAAGGCCAGACTTTGTTTTTTGTCTTTGATGTCTAACCAACGGTATTTGAAATGGGTTTGACCCTCGCTGGTTTCTTTTTTAAAGGACAGTTGCTGGGCTGCAAGGGGCATGGCCAGCAGTAATGCAAACGCGATGAACAGTTGTGTTTTCAAGGTGTTGTCAACTTGCCGGGGTTGTTGATTAAAGCTTAACACAATTGCTGGAGAGTGCTTGATGGTTTTGAATTAACGGGCTGAGTTTGTTGGTGTAAAGCCGAGGGCGCACGACACCCTCAGTTTGCTGTATTACTGCTGCGTAGTCCGCTGTCTTCGGATTAAGGCGAACAAGCCCATTACCAGTAAGGCTACCGGGCCACCCATATTACCACCGCTGCTTTCAACCGTTGATGTGGTTTTGTTGCTGTTGGGCACAGGAGCAGGTGTTGGGATGATCTCATAACTGAAATCTTCCAGCGGCAGGGCGTATAACGCATCGTGATGATCTGGCAACAGCTCCATCATGGTGTAGTGATTGTCAGCATTGACAATCAACACTTTAACGTAATAGTTACCCGGCGCATGGCCACTGAGTAATTCAAACTCCCAGTGTTTTTTGTCGGTGGCATCATTTTCATTAACGATGAAGTGGTCGCTGGTATACAGCGATTGCCAATTGTAGTTGTCATCGCTGATGTAAAACTCAGCATAAACGTCTTTTGAGCCGTAATTGACGTCAATGTCGAGGTCGATATTGAACTGATGGTAATAACCATCGCCATCACTGTCGGTATCAAGCCAGGTGCTAACTGAGAACAGGGTTAGATATTGTTCGGCACTGTATTCATAGTCAACGCTTTCTAAGGTCAAATAGCCCATTTGTGGTGCATCGTACTTGTCGACATAAGCGACTGGCTGATGGTTGTAGGCATCAAACAATTCAATTGACAGGTCATATCCTTCGGCCATCCAGTTGGTCGTCAAAATGGTGTCTACCTGATGGGTGTCGTTGGTAGATTCGCCATACAGGTCGAAATTATCAGTGACATAATACTCTGTCATGATGCCGTTAGGGTCGGTCAAGCTTAAGACGGCGTAGACATCAATATGATCAAAAAGCGTGTCGGCGTCAAAGTCGATCACCATGTGGTTGTAGTAACCATTGTGATTGGGATCATCAAACAAAGTGATGTCTACTGAATAGAACCATACGTCATGGTTGCTAGCGGTTTTGTTGGCCGAGTTTACTTGGGTATTTGAAGAACGCTTTTTGCCCGACGATTCTAGGCCTTTGAGGATCAGCTCTTTGGGGATTAGTCCCCTGTGTTCCATTCCACCGGTTTTGGTCGATTTGACTGACTGACTTAGCACTTTGGATACTGATTTGGCCGTTTTGGCATCAGTCTTAGCTTGGACTGTTATTTGCTTTCGTTCTGGTGTAGGGGCCGTTTCTGTTTCTGTGGCCAGTGCATGGGGGATAAGCAATGTGGCGCAAAGTAACAAGGTTTTGATCGTGGGGTTGTTGATCGTGCCGTTTTTGATTGAGGTCGTGTTCATGGTTTTCACCTTCGTTTTGATTTAGTGCCATTTAAACCCATTGGCGCTGAATCAAACCTGAACAACTCATATCAAATAAATGGCTAGTCATTTTAAACAGCAAAATGACCAGCAAATTAATGGAATTGGTATTACCCCAGCAAACCGATTTCAGTCAGGCGCTGGGTTAAATAGTCATTGGACGAGATAGGTTCGTCGTATTGATTAGGATTTTCTTCACTGATGCAAGTGCCCAGAGTATCGATTAAAAACTCCGGGTTCGGGTGCAAAAAGAACGGCATCGAATAACGCGGGCTTTGATGCAACTCACATTGCGGGTTGACCACACGGTGTGTGGTTGACGGCAAAACGTTATTGGTGAGGCGTTGCAACATGTCACCGATGTTGACCACAATGGCCCCCGGCAGCATGGTGACCGGCAACCAAGTGCCTTGTTTGGTCAATATTTCAAGACCCGCTTCATGAGAGCCAACCAGCAGGGTAATGAGGTTAATATCTTCATGTTGTCCGGCACGGATAGACTGGGTTGAAGTGTCTTCAATCGGCGGATAATGAATTAGTCGCAATACTGAATTACCGTGATCTGTTTTGGTGACGAAGTAATCTTCGGCTTGGCCTATGACCAAGGCCAATGCGCGTAATACCGTGTTACCTAAGGCTTCGAGTGCAGCAAACACTTGCAGGGTTACAGCCTTGAATTCTTCGACTTCTTTTGGCCATACGTTGGGAAATAGGCAGTCATGTGGTGCTGGGCCGTCAATCTCGCGGCCAACATGCCAAAACTCTTTTAAATCGACATGGTCGCTGTCTTTGGCTTTTTCGATACCCTTGGCAGTATAACCGCGGGCACCGCCTTGTTTTTCAATAAAATACTGGCGCTTGACCTCACAAGGCAAGGCAAAAAAAGCCTTGGTGACATCATACGTTTTTTGCACCAGTTCATCACTGACACCATGGTTACTGAATCCACAAAAACCGTACTGTTTATACGCCTGTCCAACGTCTTTGACAAAATTCGTCTTGTCGCTTTCAAAATGCGTAATATCTAATGTGGGGATCCGGGTTAATGGCATTGAAAAATAATTCCTGTAATGATTAAAGCGAGATAAAAAAGCCTGCAATCGCGGCACTCATGAAATTGGCTAGCGATGCTGCCAGCATGGCTTTCAAACCCATTCGGGCAATATCTTTACGACGCCCCGGTGCCATGCCACCAATACCACCAAGTAATATGGCAATAGAAGAGAAGTTGGCAAAACCACACAAAGCGAAGGTAATAATGGCTTGTGATTGGGCCGACAGCTGATCTTTTTGGCTCATAAAGTCAAAATAAGCGACAAACTCGTTAATGACCATCTTTTGCCCAATGAAACTACCAGCCACATTTGATTCAGCCCAAGGCACACCTAGGACAAAGGCCAAGGGTTGAAAGAGGTACCCTAACAGCATCTGGATAGACAATTGGGGGTAACCAAACCAGTCGCCAACCCAGCCAAATATGCCGTTAAGCATCGCAATCAATGCCACGAATGCCAGTAACATGGCACCGACATTCAATGCCAGCTGCATACCGTTGGAAGCGCCTGATGCCGCGGCATCAATAACATTGGCGGGTTGTTCTTGGGCAGCTTCGATGTCTTCGAGGTCGGTTCTGATTTTTTCAGTCTCGGGCACGATTAACTTGGCCATCAATAAACCACCCGGTGCCGCCATAAAGCTGGCGGCAATCAAATATTTCATTTCAACACCGATGCTGGCATAACCGGCCAATATCGAACCTGCCACCGATGCAAGGCCACCGACCATAATGGCAAACAGTTCTGACT
>JABSOG010000293.1 GCA_013216025.1 Algicola sp.
GTTAATGTCTAATGAGTGTTGATTGTTTTGTTTTACATTTGATTTTTTTAACATATAAATCTTTCCTTTAAATTGTATTTATTACGATGTTTCCATCTTGTGGCTTTGTTAGAAAAGTAACACGATAGCGGCAACATGCATCAGAATCAAGCTAATATGCTATGAAACATAACTGTACACATAGACTGACAAGAACATGTGTACGGCGGACGCCCCAAAGTTTTCGATGTTTGGGTTAATTATTAAATTTTGACCGGCACATTCTTGTGCCCGTACTATCTTCACGTCGTGATCTCGCAATATAACCCAAAACCCTACTGCCCCAAAATGGCAATAACCTTAACCTGCGCACGGTCGCAAACCGGAATAACATTGCCCTGAATCATTTCGCCATCAACTCGTAAGCTGTAAATCCCTTTTTGCCTGCCACCGGGGTTACGCACTTCTATGGTGTAATGGCATCCCCTGAATTTACGTTCAACATAAAAGGATTTCATTTTGGCCGGAATGCAGGGGTCGACAATTAGGCCGTTAAAGTCGGGTCTGATGCCCAAAATATATTGACTCACGGCATAGAAGTTCCAGGCTGCGGTGCCGGTTAACCACGAGTTTTTGGCCTGGCCCGGGGTGGCAGCTTCTTTGCCTGCGATCATTTGTGAATACACGTAGGGTTCGGTTTTGTGCAATGTTTGCATCTCGTCCAAGTAGGCAGGGGTTATTTTGCTGTAGTATTCAAATGCCCGATCACCATTACCTTGCACCGTTTCTCCTATCATTATCCACGGGTTGTTGTGGCAGAATATGCCGCCGTTTTCTTTGTATCCTTGCGGGTAAGTTGATATTTCGCCGTATTCTATGTGGTATTTGGTGAATGCCGGGTAGTTGAGTACCAAGCCGTATTCACAATCGAGATATTCTTTGACCGATTCCAATGATTGGCGTACCAGTCCTTGTTCAAGGCCAATGCCAGCCATGGTACAAAAACCCTGAGATTCGATGAAAATCTTTGATTCTTCACACTCTTTCGAACCAACCTTGTTGCCGTTGGCGTCATAAGCGCGCAAAAACCATTGTCCGTCCCATGCGTGGGTGGTTATGGCTTGTGTCATCGCGTCTATGTGGCTTTGTGCCCGTGTCGCTTCATCGGTTTTGCCCAAATGTTTGCATAGTGCGACATAGTCACTGCCGAATAACACGAATTGTCCGGCGATCATCACTGATTCTGCGCGTTCGCCGTTTTCGTAACTTTGGTTTTCGGTGGTTTGAAACGACTCGTTGGGATCTGTCGAATAGCAGTTTAGATTAAGACAATCATTCCAGTCTGCCCGGCCAATCAGCGGTAATCCGTGCTCGCCCAGTTTGTTGGTGACGTGGTTAAACGATGCAGTTAAATGGCTGAATAATGACTGGGCTTTACTGGCATCATTGTTGTAAGGTACTTGTTCTTCGAGGATTGACAAGTCGCCGGTTTCTTTAATGTATACAATTGTTGATTGCACCAACCACATTGGATCGTCGTTAAAGTTACCACCAATGGCCGCGTTGCCGCGTTTGGTTAAGGGCTGATATTGATGATAGGCCGAACCATCTTCAAACTGGGTGGCGGCAATATCTAATATGCGCTCGCGGGCACGTTGGGGTATTAAATGCACAAAGCCAATTAAGTCTTGGTTTGAGTCTCTAAACCCCATGCCACGACCTATGCCTGATTCAAAAAAGGAGGCTGAGCGTGACAGGTTAAACGTGACCATGCATTGGTATTGATTCCAGATGTGGACGCGGCGATTAAGCTTATCGGCTTCACTGTTGACTTTGAAAGGCGACAGTAAGTCGTGCCAATAGCGGTTTAATGCGGTAAAGGCATCAGCGACTTTTTCAGCGGTGTCAAAGCGGGCTATTGTGGCTTTGGCTTTTGATTTGTTGATCACCGCCGGTGCGACAAATTTTTGGTCCTGCGGCATTTCGATGTAACCCAAGGTAAAGACGATTTCTTTGACTTCACCCGGTGCCAGCGTAACTTCAATATAATGAGAACCGATGGGTGACCAACCGTGGGCAATTGAGTTGGTCGCTTCGCCTCGTTCAACAACATCCGGGGTATCAAAGCCGTTATAATCACCCAAAAACACATCTCGGTCGGTGTCAAAACCCTTGATAGGCTGATTTACCGAGTAAAAGGCAAAGTGATCACGGCGCTCGCGGTATTCGGTTTTGTGATAAATGACCGAGTCTTCCACTTCGACTTCGCCGGTCGAAAAGTTACGTTGAAAATTGGTCATGTCGTCTTCGGCGTTCCATAAACACCATTCTACCAACGAAAACAGTTTGATTGTTTTTGTCTGCGTCGTGGTATTGGTCAGGGTCATCGCCTGAATTTCAACATTTTCATCCAACGGCACAAACGACAATACGCTGCTCTTAATGCCGTTTTTGCTGCCACTGATGCGGGTGTAACCCATACCATGGCGGCACTCGTAGCTGTCGAGCTTGGTTTTGGCCGGTTTCCAGCCCGGCGACCAAACCGTATCACCGTCTTTGATATAAAAGTATTTGCCACCCGTGTCTACCGGCACATTGTTGTAACGGTAGCGCGTAAGGCGGCGATACTTGGCATCTTTGTAAAAGCTGTAACCACCGCCGGTATTAGATATTATCGAGAAAAACTCGGTATTACCCAGGTAGTTTATCCAAGGGTAGGGGGTCTTCGCCTCGGTGATGACATATTCTTTGGCGGCATCATCAAAGAAACCGTATTGCTGTTGATCGTTTTTCATGTTTTCTGTCTGCTTAGTCATCATTAATCTTCCAAGGTGTCATACCAGTATTTTTTCAAACCAAAACCACTGACGGCCAATACCATCAGGGTAAACAGGCCCGATTGAACATCTTTAATCACAATAAATATCGGCAACGCCACCAAACAGGTTTGGGCGATAATGCCCAGCATGACGTTGAACATGTCGCGCTTAAAATGGGGGTTGGCGACAAAGTCTGGGTCTTGTTGTTCAACCAGTTTGCGTACCGGCCCCCAAAAACCCCATGGGCGAATTTTTTTGTAAAAGTCCTGCAACAATTGCATATCGTCAACAGGGGTCAGGTAACTGCCTGCAATACAACCGATTAGAGAGAACACCAATAGCAGCGGGAATAGATACAAAGGCAATATGTCGGAGGCAATGTCAGGAAATACGCCATCAAATATAACCGGGAACAATAATGCGCCGATAAGGCCTGCCATCATGCCGTAAAAATAACCATGACCGTTTAACCGCCACCAGTACCATTTGAGGATATTCGACACCACATAACCGCCCCATAATCCTGATACCAGCCACTGCAATACGCTGTTGATGCTTTGCACGTACAAACCAATGATTGTGCTGATCACCACCACCCCAACCGATACGGCATAACTGGCATGAATCAGGCGTTTGTTGCTGGCGTTGGGGTTGATGTATCGTTTGTAAATGTCATTGACCAGATAGGCCGGTGCGGCATTCACTGTTGAGGCAAATGTCGACATAAAAGCAGCCAATAAACCGGCCAGCAATAATCCGGCGATGCCAACCGGGGCAAATTGCAAAATGGCGCTGGGCAGAATGTTTTCAAAATCGAGTTTGCCACCTACCATCAGGTCTAACTCTTGATAATAAACAATCGCCAAGACCGAAAAGCCGGCGATCATAAAATAGCGAATGGGCATCAAGGCCACAGAAACAAAACCGGACATTTTGGCCGCTTCTTTGGGTGATTTGGTGGCGAGAATTTTTTGCATATCGTAGTTTGGCGCGGGCCCGGCGGCACTGGCCAATACGCCTTTAAAGAGCATCATCATGACAAAAATGGTAAACAATGAATAACCGTCAGAAGTGATCTTGGCATTCACCTCGGGAATGATTTGAGACCAGTCCAAATCCAGTCGCCAGCCAAAAAACGGGTTGGCCCAGCCCTCGGGAGTCATCGCGTGCAGCTGGTCGGTCGATACATTGACCATCGCAATGATGCCTATTGAGATGGCGGCAACGGTCATGATGGTAAACTGCAATACATCGGTCCATACAATGCTTAACATGCCGCCCATCATCACGTAAAACGTGGCGATAGAGGTAAACATAATGCCGTACATGTAGGGCACACTGGCTGGTGAAATATCAAACGGCAACAGGGGTGCGATGGTTTCGTATGGAATGAAAATTTCAATAAACTTGCCGATGCCGATAAAACCATAAGCCAAAAAGCCCAGTACGCTGATCACCGCAAACACTACCACTATCATATGTGACAGTTTGCCGCCGGTGCCGTCACCAAAGCGGGTTCTGATCCACTCGGCCCCGGTGAGTACATTCGAGCGGCGCAACCAGCAAGATAAAAATACCATCAAAAACACTTGGTTGAATACCGGCCATAACCACGGTACCCAAATACTTTTCATACCATAAATAAAACACAACGACACCAGCCACATAGTGCCGGAAATATCGAACATGCCCGAGGCATTAGACAAACCCAGCATGTACCAGGGCAGGGTTTTGCCGCCCATAAAATAACTGTTGAGGTTTTCTGATGCCCGCTTTTTTAAGTACAGGCCGATAAATACGGTTGATAGCAGGTAAATGCAGACAATCGTTAAATCTATCCAGGTGAGTAACATATTATATAACCTCTTGTTGCAGGGTTTTGCTTAGGGTTTGTGGTTGAGAGTGGGTTTGAGTTTGTGGTTGAGCATGGTTTTCGAATGAAGGGTCAAGTTGTCGATAAAATGTTAAACAGGCTCTGACACTGTGATAGGGGCATTTCCACGGCCCAATCTTTAACTGATCTTCGACCAGCGAGCCGTCTTCATTGCGGCCACTGAACCAATCGCCGTGCTGGTGGTCTTTGATAAAACGCATCACATAAGCCCAAGTCCCCAACAGCCATTGGCGATAGATTGCTTTACCGGTGACTTTATAGGCCCAGCTAAAAGCGCTGATGGCCTCTGCCTGCACCCAGCCATTTCGCTGGTTATCAATACTTTCACCTTTTATGACGCCAAGGTTGATGCCTAGACTGATGCCATTATTAGAAGCGCCATGTGAAGCAATGACCTGATCAACCAAAGACAAGCCATATTCATTACAGCGGCGGATTAAACTATCGTTGCCCAGCACCTCGGCCCCTTGGGCCAACAGGCAAGCGGCTTCAAGATCATGACCATAAAGCCGTTTGTCACTGGGGCCGTGCCACTTTTGGCCGTAACCTTGGATTACATAATGGCTTGATGATTCGACAAATCGATGACAGAACAATTCGAGTAGGCGTTTTAGTGAAGCGGCAATAGGCTGATCAAAATCGCACGCCAATAAAGCCGTATACGCCTCAATTAAATGTAGATGAACCTGTGCGTGCCTCGACTCATCAGGGTCATTTTTGCGTTGCCAGTCTCGGGTTAATACTTTGCAATATGTGTCTAATGAATAGTTGCCTGATGAAATGTCGCGTGCATAGGTTTCGATTGAGGCGGCAATCAATACGGCATATCTCAATGCCGGTGTTTCCTGACTGGCTTGGTAATAGGCGCACAGCGCAAAAACGACGTAAGCTTGGGCGACCATGTCTTTATCGTCATTAACCACTTTACCGTCGAAAGTCAGGGTATGAAAAACACCCGAGAATTCTTTGTCGATAAAATGGTTAATCAGGTAATCAAAGGTTTCCATTGCTTGATCCAAATAGCGGGCATCTTTGCATTCACTGTAAGCTGTGCTGAAACTCCACAGTATTCTGGCATGGGCGATCACCGATTTGTCTGCTTGGTCATCAACTACGCCCTGAATATCCATTTGACCGACATAACCGCCATTTTTTCGGTCACGCGCAACGGTTTGCCAAAAAGGCAAAATATTGTCTCGTAACTCAGCGTAAACCTGCCGTTTTAATTGTTCTGTTGTCATCGGATACATCGTTGATTTTACCGTAGTGGCCTCATCCTAGCGGCAAAAATACCAAATGTAAACGATTACATTGGCTTGAGTGACTGTTTTTAGTCAAAAACGCTATTCTGCATTTGGTTGTTCTACGGTATTATATAAAGATGCGCAGCAGATTTATTAAAAAATAGATATTTTGTATTATACTCAACGCATTAGGTTTAAATAAGTAATTTTAATATGACTAAATTGTTTTATATTGAAGACGAATTCAGACTGCCTCGTTCTATTGTCATTATCGTCGTTGCCATTTGTGTTATCCCCTTTATTTTACAATTAATGGGGGTTGATTTTGGCAACGCTGTGCATTTAAGCACAACGAGTCAGGTAACAACCGACGATATGTTTTATAAATTATCGGGTGGTTTTACCCATGCGTTGCTTGAATGGACAGCTTTTAGTGCGGCTATTTTCGTGGTGTTATTGGCTTTTTGTCATTATTCGATAACCAATGATATTACCACGCCGGTTATTGGTGTCGCATTGTTTTGCGCAGGCGCTATGGATGCCTTTCACACATTGGCGGCGACCCGATTAATTAGTGCTGTTGCAGAAAATAAAGATTTAATTCCTTTTACTTGGGCGTTATCGCGTGTTTTTAATGCGGTGATTATGATTGCAGGTGTCGGGATATTCTTGTCTGGTAAAAAAATAAACGTCAATAATGGTTTTAAGTTTATCATTATGACCAGTTTGATATTTGCATCGATTGGCTATCTGTTGATCTACTTTTCAGCAACAAGTTATAACCTGCCACAAACTCAATTTCCTGATGCCATTATTCGTCGACCCTACGACATTATCCCATTGATATTATTCCTAATAGCGGGTCTGATAATTTATCCACTGTTTGCCAAGCGCTATCCCAGTATTTTTGCCACCGCTTTATTATTAAGTGCGCTACCTGAAGTCGCAGTCGAAATGCATATGGCCTTTGGTTCACAGCGATTGTTTGACAGTGACTTTAATGTTGCTCATTTTTTGAAAATTGTTGCTTATGTAACACCTTTGATTGGGCTGGTATTAGACTATGTACAAACCTATAAAACCCAAATAGAACATCATGAACAATTAAAAAATACCCATGAAAAATTAAACACTAAGGCATTGGAATTAGATCGCACCAATTCTCGATTGACGCAATCTAATGCTGAATTGGAAAAGTTTGCTTATATCGCCTCCCATGATTTACAAGAGCCGTTACGAAAAATTCAAGCGTTTGGTGATCGGCTGCATAAACGACTTGAGAATATTGATGATGAAAAAGCCATTGATTATATTGACAGAATGCAAAAATCTTCGACACGGTTGCGCAGTTTAATTGATGATTTGTTGAAGTTTTCGCGAGTTGGCAGTGAAGAATATACCTTTAAAGACACCAATCTTAATGAGGTATTAAAGAATGTGATTGACGATTTACATATCAGTATTGTTGAAAAATCGGCGCAGATAAATATCGCAGAATTACCCACCATTTTGGGTGAAAGTAAAATACTGTATCAGGTTTTTTTAAATATCTTATCCAATGGGCTGAAATTTACCAAGGCCGACCAAGCACCCATTATTACCATAAGCTGTCAGCAAGTATTGAAGGCAAACACAAAGTACTGGCAAATTAAAATACAAGACAATGGTATTGGCTTTGAACAACAATATGCGGACAAAATATTTGAAGTTTTTCAGCGCCTACATGGCCGTAGCCAATATGCAGGTACAGGGATAGGATTGGCGATATGTAAAAAAATCGTCGAAAAGCACAATGGGTTGATATACGTTGAGTCAGAATTGGATAAAGGTGCATGTTTTGTTGTATTATTCGAAGTATAAGATCCAGAATATATTGAGGAAAGTCTATGAGTGACAGAGCGACCCCGATCAGAATACATATGTGTGATGATGACCCAGATGACCAATTGTTGGTGAGTGATGCTTTAGAGGAAGCTCGATTGGGTAACCCAATCGATTTCACTACTAATGGCAAAGAGTTGTTACAGTATTTGAACCGCGAAGGTGAATATAGTCATTTAGTTGACCAACCGCTACCAGGATTGATTTTACTGGATTTAAATATGCCGATAATGGATGGCAGAGAAGTGTTAAGTAAAATCAAACAACACGAGAAATTTCGTTCAATTCCAATCATTGTCTTGACCACATCAAAAGCAGAAGCCGACATTGCCCGAACTTATGACATGGGGGTTAATTCTTTTATAATGAAACCTGTTTCATTTGATAGTTTGGTCGAAATGATTAAATCTGTTACCGATTACTGGTTTCACTTGGTATCCTTACCAAATAAATAACTTACAGATAACTAAAGATCTAAAATGGGCAAATATTCTAATTTAAAAGTACTTATCGTTGAAGATGATGAAGATGACTACATCTTATTGGAAGAGTTGTTATTAGAGGCGGTTAGTCATATTGGCGCTATCCATTGGGCGGAGGATTTTAAGTCTGCTCAAACTAAAATAGCGAGTGAGCATTTTGATTTTTACTTCTTAGACAATCGTTTGGGCGCTGAATTGGGGTTGGAGCTAATCAGCGAGATAAAGCAACAATATGAAACGGCTCCTCCAATTATTATGTTATCGGGAGTCAATGATTATCAAACCGATCTCGAAGCTATGGAGAAAGGCGCTGATGATTACCTGGTAAAAAGTGAATTAACCGCTTATCTGCTTGAAAGGACACTTCGCTATTCGTTAAAGAGCAAAGACCTTGAAGCTAAACTGGCAAAATTAGCACATTATGACGGTTTGACTGGCTTGTATAATCGCAGTCTTTTTAATGAATTACTGGTCAAAGCTATTCAACAAAGTGAACGTACAGGGCAAAAATTTGCTTTGGTCACATTAGATTTAGATAATTTTAAATTCGTTAATGATAATTATGGACACCCGGCTGGCGATCAACTGCTCACCAAAATTGCACGGCGCTTAAAACACTCAATCCGTAGTTCAGATATAGTGGCAAGATTAGGCGGTGATGAGTTTTCTTTATTGGTAAAGGATGTTGCAAATGACTGCGACTTTGTTAGGTTGGTGGAAAATATCATGGCAATTTTTCAACAGCCTATTCAAGTTGACAGTAAATCGGTTTTAGTCACAACCAGTGCGGGTATCGCGATTTTTCCTACTGATGCACAAATAGCGAATGAACTCATCGACAATAGTGATAGAGCTATGT
>JABSOG010000294.1 GCA_013216025.1 Algicola sp.
TCTTGCTCTAAGGCGTCAAATGTCAGCCAAGGATAAATCAGCGATGCCAACCTAGAATCGTATTGATAACGCCAGTCGGTCAGTTCGCTAAGCTGACTTTCGCTGGCTGGTGGGTCAAGTAAAACGTAGTGACGGCGCAGGGTTTCGGCCTGTTCTATAAGGCGTTGCTGCAAAAACAGAATTTGCTCATTGTCGAACACTGGCGGCTGTTCTATCGGGGTCATTGAGAATTCGCCGTTGGCCGTAAACGGTTGCCCTTCGATGGTCACCACAAAATCTTCAAAGACATAACCGCTGGCTTCGATGCTCACGGTAGCGGTGCCGATAGGCACACCAATCACTGTAAATTGTCCGTTGTTGTCGCATCTGCGCTCTAGGGTTAAACCCGGTGTACTGCTGGTAGCGATAATGGCTCTGGCATTAATAATTGGACTGTCATCAAGTTGGTTGAGCACTGTGCCAATCATATCGCCTTTGGGGTGAATCGGTGGATAAGTACAGGTATCGTCTTCGATAATGGCAGGAGACTGCTGAACTTCGCCGGTTTGACGGTAGACAATATCTGGCGCTGCCAGCAGGCCAATAGCAGGTTCGAGTTCGACCGCATCTATGGCCGCTGCAAAATCACTTTGACCAATACCCGCCAATTGCCCCAAGCCGTCTTTGAGCGGATAATCGCCTTGCAAGCAATTGAGCCATTGCCAGTCTTCTTTGGTCGTAATATTTGCTTCAGTACTCTTTTCAAGTAAAGACTCAAACGCCAGCCAGTCACTGGTTTGGTTAACCAACTCAACAAAATAACGGCGGTGATCAGGGTGCAAACCCAGCCGTTGAAATTCTTCGACCAACTGTTGCTTGTAATACACCCGCAAACGCAAGACTGTCGAATAGATAGTCAGTGATTGTGCCGCTTTTTCGTGATCTATCCTGTCTACAGAGTCTTGCGTCAAAGTCACTTCTTTGCTGGCTTTGTCTACTGAAACAACTCGGCTCCATTGATTAATAGTGTCGGTAAGAAGCGGTTCAATATCCAGCAACGACCCCGCTTCAAGATTGGCCACGCTTGATAATCGCAAGACTGAGCGAGCAGGTTCCCACTGCACCACTTTATACACACCCGGTGCGCTTAAGGTGACATTAATCGATAAATCGTTGCCCCAAAGACCCGGGCTTTTCATCCGGTAAAAACGTTGCGTGCCAACCACATCGACAGTGTCATACTTGCGCACTGCTTTCATTTGTTTGGCGTTGCCCGGCCCGGTATAAGCTGGCGCTGCGGCATAACAACTGAATCGGTGCTGGCATTGATCTTCATTAAGCATTGGTAAACTTACCGATGCTGTCATTCCGGTTTTACTATTGACCCGAATAACATACAAGTCAGTGCCGCCATTGTCGAAAAAGCTCTGTGCACTGCCCGTGAGATAACCGCTGCGTTCATCGCCAAACACCTGGGCAAACTGCACAAATGAACTGATGGCAACGGCCACTGTGGTGGGTCCTTTTTGGGCGTAACCGAGCAACGCACCAATATCAGTGCGAATGCGGCCCTGTTCGGCTTGCGCCGTTTTGGCCGTGATGTAAACCCCAGGTGCGCCCATCAGTGGTTACCCCGAGACCTCAAAACTGAGGCCTTCGTGGACAATTTCCAACGACTCAATCGCTGCTTCGTTGGTGGTGGCGTTAAGCCCCGGGCCTTCCCACTTGGTGAGCCAGCCTTCGACAAAGTTCCAGCGCATCACTTCCTCGCGTGATTCGTTAAGTAAAATGATCGCCCCAGACTTGCGTTCGGTGGCCCCATCAATGGTGGTTTTGCGCCATGCCCACAGTTCAACATTGGTGGTAAAACCCCGCTTGAGGGTGATGGGTGTGACCGACGTCAACCCCGTCAGTTTGCGCACTATGTTGTTGTCACTGCCCTCGCGATAATCAAACGCTTCTGACTCTGTGGTTAAGCCGCCCACTTCGGTAAAACCAGCGGCCGACAGGCCATCGATTTCGATAAGAAAATTGTATTGGGCGTACGGATCGTTACGTGCCATGATTTATTCTCCTTAGCCTTGGGCTTCTCGGGTTTTTTGACTGAATCGGAAGATCACAAACTCGGCCGGTTTGACCGGCGCAACCCCTATTTCAACAATTAAACGACCATTGTCGATATCGGTTTGGCTCATCGTGTCGAGACCTATGTTGACGTAAAATGCTTCATCTTGGGTCACCCCTTCGAGTGCCCCACTGCGCCACACGGTGGTGAGAAAGTTCACCAAAGAACGTTTAACCGTGGCCCACAATGGCTCGGCGTTAGGCTCAAATACCGCCCACTGCATTGAGGTATCAACCGACTGTTCAAGAAACAAAAACAGACGGCGAACATTGACATAACGCCACTGCGGGTCAGAACTCAAAGTACGAGCACCATAAATGCGCAAGCCGCGGTTTTCGCTGCGAAAATCACGGAAGCAGTTGATGTTAATCGGGTTTAAAATATCCTGTTCACCTTTGGTTAGGCGGGTTTCGAAATTCAAAATCGATTTGACCACTTCGTTGGCCGGGGCCTTGTGGACACCGCGCTGTACGTCGGTGCGGGCATAAACACCCAGCATATGCCCCGAAGGCGCAATGTTGAGTTCGTCGCCTTTGACCCCAAACGGGTCGGCAATGCTCAGCCAAGGATAATAATAGGCCGCATACGTGGTGTCGTAGTTTTGCCGGTGCACCTGCACTTCGGCCAGTTTGGCGCCTTGTTCGCAGTCAAGCACCGCAAAGCGATAACGCATTTTTGTGCAGTGGGCAATCAAGGCTTTTTGCAAAGTGACACTAGTGCGGCCAGGCACAGCCACCAGTGATATGTTGCTTTCGTTCATCATGGCCTGAATGCCAGTTCGGTCACCCGGGTCGTCAGACGATTCGCCGATATACAATTTGTCAGCCGCGATTTCATCATTGAAGGCACTCAGTTTGTCATCGCCCTTGGCCAGTTTGAAAGAGACCTTTGCCAATGGCAGCAGGCCGTTGGTAAAGTCAGACAGACGGATGAGTTCTGACTCACCGGAGGCGGAGATGTCTTTTGTCGTGTCGTTATATGTACCCACCACCGTACCGGCAAAATTGCTGTGGGCCGAGTCTAATGCCAGATTGTCAAAGCGTTCGCTTTCGACTACGGTATCCCCTTCGAACCGTTCGACTATTAAGTCAAACTCCAACGATTTGACGGTGCTGTCGGCCAACACTTCTTTGCCGATGTCAGCGGTTAAAGTCACTTGCACTTTGGTGCGATCAACACTGCTGACTTTTTTAGTCACAACGCTGCCATCACTGGCGGTGAACTGTAAGTAACTGCCTTGTTGCACGCCAAAAACCGAATTGAGGTCGATGTCGAGATCGGTAGTCTCAGTGGTTTTGGCCATCGTGGTGGTCAATACATTTTTGGCTAATGTGCTGACGCGCAAATCATTACCCCAAGCACCGGGATAGATGCCCCAAGCATTGAAGTTTGCCGCACCAACTTGCGTTACCGGTGTACCAGCAGCATAGGCATTGGCAAAGGCAGCGCCAGCACTGAGGGTTAGGGCATTGGAGTAGCCGGTGACAATGTAGAACTCATTGTCGGCGGTTTTAATTAATGCCTCAGTACCGGCGATGGTACTTGAAATAAAGACGTTGGTTGCACCTGCATCGGCATCAATGCCAACGTCTAGGGTTGAAGGCAAAGTGATCGTTGCCGGTATAATCGCCGTTCCGGCACCCGCATGGCTGAAGAGAAATTTGCCACCGTTCTCACTAATGATCAAATCGGTGCCATCGCTGGCATCTGTATCAGCGGGGTCGGCAATGACGGTAATGTATTCGCTTTTGCTGTCGTCGTTATTGTTTTGAATATAATAGACACCGTCTTCGACCAAAGCCCAGGCTGCAACTATCGCAGGGGTCAAAACGTCATCAGCAACGGCATCTACGGTATTATCCGAATTAGTGTTGGGCACGCCTAAAACCACGCCACATACGCTCACAGTGTCTGGATTTGAACTGTCGAAATTCAGTGCGGTGTCTAAACCATGGTTGAGTACCAGGCCGTTTCTGGTCACTGATTGAACGCTCACCAAGTCTGACTTGCTGCTCTGGCTAAACAACAAAGTATCACTGGGATTAAGCAGCCCACCTGTAACACTGTTAAGTACAAAGGTGGTCGCACCTGCGACAATGCCACCGACTGTAGTAAAAGTCTGGGCACCGGCCATATCTTGTGAATAGACAGTCGTATTGGCTCGCCGGGCAGCATCACCGACAATCCGGGTGATATAGGCTCGCGAGCCACCGTTTTTGAAAAAACCATCGACCGCATAAGGCAAAGCATCAAGATGTTTGGCATGACTGTCGGAATCATTGTGGTCAAGCTTACCGCCAAAGACCCGGTTAAATTGGCCTTGACTGGTGACCAGTGTTGGGGTGTTGACCGGGCCGCGCGCCGTCAAGCCCACCATCCCGGCAGTGCTGGTGCTGGCAGCTTGGATTGGTTTATTTCCCGAAGAAACCTCTTCGACGTAGACTCCGGGGGCTAGATATTCTGGCATAACAGACGCTCCTTGGGTTTAACGAAATACCAAATCCATTAACTAATCTCATTGGTATTAATCGGTCAGCTGGACTGCCCAGCGATTGACCGGTTGTGAATAATCAATGGTCAACGCTTTTAAGCCAACCGTACTGGGTGTTTCCCCTTGCGCGGGGATTGTTGTCACTGTGATAGTGACCCCGGTTTCCACTGGCAAAGGATTCAACGAAAAAATTGCCAAAGAACCTCTGATGGGCACACCATTCATTGCCCCCGAAGCTGGCAAGGTGATTTCTACTTCATATTCGCTTGGGTCAACAGCCGTGCCGTTAACCCGATACAGATTCACTTCGGCCACCACTGCCTTGGGAGACAGTTCGACCCATTCATCGAACAACATCACCATGGCACCCGCTAAGTTTTGGCCGTCAAACAGTTGCGTTACTTGCGCTGCCACCGAATCCCACACCGCTTTAGTGACATCAAAAGCGTGGGTTTTGCTTTGATAACCCGGCGCATCGATGGTGATTTCAAACAGGTAGCTGTCGTTTTCAAACTGACGATACAAGTCGACCCCAGGGCGTTGACTAAAAAAATTGAGATGGCCGTTTGAATCAAACTTGTAATTAAAATCTTTGGCGATAAAGTCGCTGGCCGAGTCGGCACGAAACACCACCGACACCGCATCAAGCGCTTTAATGGGTTTGGAACTGAGTGCATCGGTCAAGGTTAATTGCCCCAGCCGGACAACATGCGTAGCGACAGTGATCATCAGCTGCCGCTCTGGGCAACGCCGCCAACCCGATGGGCGGCTCTGGGCGGTTTGGCTGAATCTATAGTGACCACATCTACGGTAAAGGAGTACGACAAGCGATAGGGTTCGCTCATCGCTGTCCAGATTTGATTAAGTGATTCTATCGACAAGTTATCTGGATGAATGCGCAGCTCTGTGGTGCCGCCCTTGTCGTCGTTCATCGGCAAGGTAGCGCTGTTGGTTAAAATCGGGTTGTCGTAGAGGTATTGAATTATTCGGCCGAGCATCAGTTGGTGGGTAAAATGATCGCCGTTGACTGGCGTAATGAGGTATTTGAGTTGGAACGGCAATGGCGGTTTCATCAGCCCTTGCGCGCCGACACTCAACATAGGTTGGTTACGCAAATGCCCATTGATGCCCATATGGTACAAATATAACGACACCTTTGAAGCCGCGTGTTCCAAATCGGCCGTTTGCGGCGATTCCAGCACAATCTCAGAGGTCGCACTGGTCATGCCAAAATTATCATCGGCCGCCGTATCGAGCGCATGATAAAGATTGTGCTGCAATGTCGTCGTCAAGTCATTCAGTAAAGAGTAGCTAGCCATGTGATCCCTTAACCACTGATATTTTTTATTGCCGCCGCTTTTCAATCCCATACATACGACGGTACAAAATCATTACATCTGACAGAATAGTCGAGGATTTACCCTTGTCCATGGCAAAACCGCCCTTTATCGTATTATTTTTAACCTTTTATTGGTTGTTTTCTATACTAGGTATTATTTGGTTGCTTTTTGACCTCTAGGTATTAATAGGGGGAATGCGCGCGGTGTTTAGCAGTTATCAGGCCAGTTTTTATACAGGGAATTGCGTAAAGTGGTTTATTTGGTGACGAAAGTGGCCAATTGTACCGTTGGGATCACTGTTGTAACGGAGGTCAATCAGCTATCGTCTAATAAATCGATTTAGGTCTTGTTGTAGAAGTTCGTAACAATGATTAGTGGGAAATGATCATCGTAATACCCTAGATCACAGAAATTTCGAGGCAGTTACCTAACCAGCTATTTTGCACCAGCGATGGTGAATGAGTGGCGATGATAAATTGGTTGTCTGGTGCCAATTCGGCGAGGTCTTTAATCAGGTTATGTTGCCATTTAACGTGCATGGATATTGCGGGTTCATCGAACAGGAAGACACTGACTTTACTTTTGTACAAGAGCACCACGAAGAACAAATATAACAGTGTTTTTTCACCGCGAGATAACCGATGCCACGTTATCATAGTGTCACTGCCTATCATTTTAAGGGTTATTTTATTGTCTTCGTCTCTTGTGACTTGTTTGCCTGATGAGGCAAAGTAGACATCAAGCAAAAAGACTATATGTTTGATTTCGTGGCTTTGTTTTAATAAATCTTGGTAGTCCGGTGAGGCCTGTAACTGCTCCAAATCGCTATCAACAAGTAATAAATTAGCAAACAAAGCGCTTATATCTTCACCAGATCCAATGGTGTTCTGTTTATCAGATATTACAGTAACCAAACTCTTTAAATCATGTTCACAATGCTCCTGTGCTACGACTCCTTCCTTAGAAATAGAATCATTCAATGCATCATAAATCACCTTTAACAAAGTACTTTTGCCGCACCCGTTGACACCAGTCAGAAAAGTAACCTGCTCGGGGAACTCCAGAGTAAGCTTTTCCTTGCCCCACAGATTGATGATTTCGATCTTTGAAATATGCATCTTAGGCCAAACCCCACATGAAGGTGTTAAGAGTAAACGATTGAAGAAACGAGAATAATACCTTTATATCGGTTTTAAATAAATCATCTTTTGCAGTTGGAGCGGCACCATAAAAGCTATCCCCCTTTTGCCCTAAGGATCATAAACTCTACATCCTTACAGACATTTTGATAAAGCAATTCAATCTGGGGATTGCGTTTGGCATAAACCCTGAAAATCTCATCGGCAAAGGCTTGGCCGATGCGGGTGATATCGTTGAAATCGAATACGACTATTTCAACGCTCGCTATGCAGGTCAACAACCGCCTAGCCTGACTTCTTGATATCAGCAGTTCTTGACCAAAACGAAACGAACTGACCGATACGATAATTTTAATACAATCATTGTCAACTTTTAAGGTTTTAATTGTCAACCTCCACAAGTGTTTACAGCCTCATTCACGACTTTCTATTACGGTGATGCGCTTTATGTGTATGTTTGCACCAAAGTAAATCTTTAATTACCCTTGGGTAATCCAAGGGTTTACCCCGCCAACGAGAAACTGCCGTTTGACTGTCGATATTTGGCCATTCCACTTCAAAAAAGTCTTCGTTTTTGGGCTGCGGTAGTACAGGGTTGAGCTCTATCGTTTCGCCAGTTGCTGTTTTAAATAACCACTTTTGACCGTGGTTCTTTTTCGTTTGTTGTTGCAAATGAATGGTGTAATGGCCTTGGTGCAGTTGGTCGTGGTGAAAACGGCATAACTTGACCAAATTATCAGGATTGGTCGGGCCAAAGTTGCTCCAATGTATAACATGATGAAATTCAGTATACTTGTTTGCACAACAACCGGGGAAGCGGCAGGTTTCATCTCTGATATCCAACGCTTTTTTCAACGCCGGGCTGACCGTTCGTGTTCTTCTGCCTAAATTCAACACGTTACCGTATTCATCTTCTACCGCAGTCAAGATGCTGGCATCACAGCAGAACCGTTTGGCGTTATCTGGGTTGATCCATTGATGGTCTATATTGGTCGAGGCAAGTATAGGTGCTTCATGATCACAATCGCAACCATCACCGTGCTGCTGTTGTTGAAGGTAATGTTGCTAGTGATGTTCAGCTTTTAACGTTTCGGCCTGTACATGTAAGACCACCTGACAACGCTCATGACCTGCCAGTGCCGTGATACCACCATTTTCATCATCAACAGTCGCAGTTGCGATAAAGTGTTCTGCTAGGGCGGCCAACCCATCGGCACGTTTTTGAGTAAAAGTTGCTTTTTCTAGACTTTCTACTGGACCTTCACTCTCAACTGCAGATGCTTCCGCGGAAGCATTTTTGTACTGCTGTCTGATAACCTCTTCAATGGCTTTAATAAACAAACCACCCTCAACCTGCGGCAGTCTGCCCCTTAACACCCACATGCCTGTTTTATCTTGGTAATAGTCAAATCTTCGTTGCTGATACTCATCACCTTGGTCGATCGGTTGTTGGTTTTCGTCTACCTGCTGATATCTACGCACCAGTCTTTCCATATGGCTGGCGGTGCCACCGATAGCCACGTCCAACAAAATATCTTCATTGTCGTCGGTAGCCACTCGGGTCATTGCGCGAACTTTGGAATAACTGAGTACGCCGCTTTTAAAGGCTGCATTGGTTTTGGGGAGTTTGTCTAAGCAATGGGCTACTCGTAGCTTTTCGCGGGCGGTGGTTGCAGATATGCTGCACTTCCAATTCAGCCAGTGTGAGCAAGAGCTAATGCCGTTTTTATTCCAGCCTTTACGACGGTCAAACTCCGCAAGTGCTTTCAAAAAACGATACGTAAATGCATTGATATGACCGGCAAGTTCCGTAATTTTATCGGCAAGTTCGGCATCGCTATCGTACTTGAATTCGTCATTCGCGTTATCGGTTAAATGATCCTCAAAACCATTTTCAAAAGCACAGTGCATTAGGCCCATTTTATTCTCCTTATTGCAATATTGAACAAGTCAGACACTGTATATAAGTAAGGGGTATCCACTTAGCTCCACCTGTGTCAATATGTAGTGATGAGTCGCTCATCGAAAACACTAATTGCAGGTATC
>JABSOG010000295.1 GCA_013216025.1 Algicola sp.
AATAAAAGTGGCACGTTTGTTTTTACCAAGGTATTTCATCCGGGCGACCATTTCTTGACCGGTATAACAGCCTTTTTCAAAACTGATGGCATCAAGACAATGTAGATTTAACATTTGAGGCACGTATTGACTGAGCGAAGTTTCGCCAAGGTGGGCAATACCGGCTTGAATATTCAGCATTGTCCATAAATTCTGATCACACAATTGTGCTTTGGGGTCTGCCAACAGCGAACGGGCGTTATCTGCGTCTAGTACCAGCAAAAACCTCTGGTCGTTCAATTGAAGGACTTTGCCCTGAGGAATATCCCAGGCTGTTTGTTCGCCAGTCACGTCAATCTGCCACTGCTTTTGCAGCCACGAGGCGGCATCTTCTGAGCCCAAACCAAAAGTGAACCACTGCTCACTGGCATCGGTTATGGTGGTTTTAGAAAACACACCGTATTTTAGCAATTGGGCCAAACAAGCGTTAATTTCAGCCTGATGGCCACTGAGAAAATAGCGCTCACCAAGGGTAAATGTATTCACTATGGCCCACATTTTGCCTTTGGCGTCACAATGGGCTGCGCGCAAAAAACGGTCGTTGGTTAGGCTATTCATATCGCAGGTCAATTGACCTTGCAGATAATCTCGGCTTTGTTCACCTTCAAGGCTTATCAGTGCGTTATCACTTAAAGGACACAAAAAGACAGCGGGTAGATTGTCGCTGTCATTGTGGGTGGTTAAGGGTAGGCCTGACAAATGTTGATCCCAGCTTTGATTCATTTGATTTCCTGTTGAATCGATTGGTGCGCTAATATTAATGCTCTTATAGATGGGGGCGGAATGAAAAAGCTCAACCACCGGACGATATTTTGTTATCATCCGGGCAAAATAAATTGTGTGGACTGAAAATGACAATGTTAGATAGCAAGGCCAAACTGCGCTGGGCCTGTAGACGGGGTATGTTAGAGCTTGACGTGTTGTTGTTGCCGTTTATCGATGATGATGCTTATGATGCCTTGCCCGAGACCCAAAAGCTGGTTTTTCAGCGCTTACTTACCAGTGACGACCCAGATTTGTTCGCTTGGTTCATGGGCCATCAAAAATGTGAAGACGAAGAACTAAAAAATATGGTAAAGATTATTCTCAATCGTGTCAGAGTATAAGATAACGGTTCAAAGTTCACGTCATCAGTATTGGCTGGGTAAGTCATTTTTATTGCTGTGTGGTTTATCCATTTGGTTATGGCCGAGCATGGTGTCATGGCAATGGGTGGTTCAATTGCTGTTATCAGCCGGGTGTGTGTGGTTGGTCGTCTCAGGCAAGTTTATTGACGAACCTGAAAAAGCTGAACAACAGTTGGTATTGTCTGACACGGGTGAAGTTCAGTTGTTGGTTGATGGTGAATTAACACCGTTTAAACTGTCTCCAGTATCTGTGACATCTGACTGGTTTTGCTATCTGGTGCTGGTGCCCCACGGGTTGTTTGGTGCAGGTCAAAACAAGCGGCGATTTTGGGTTTTTCGTGATGGGGTCGATGAGGTTTCTTTTCGGCGGCTTTGCCGGGTTATTCATCGGCTGCGGCGGGGTTGACTGGTTTTGTGGCTTCGACCTAAGGTCAAAAGATTTTCACCACGGAGTAAAGAATGAGAAAAGCAAAAAACTAAAAGATATAAAATGATAAAACACAGAAGATGGATTAAACAAATCTGTTTCATGTAAAATTATTTGCCTTTGCCTTTGCCTTTGCCTTTGCCTTTGCCTTTGCCCTTTGTCTTTTCCTCTTTCTTTCCTCCGCCTCTCCGTGCCTCCGCGGCAAGATCTTTTGACTTTAATCCCTAAGGTTTCAACACCGTAGGTTTGGCTTCAGGGTCCAGCTCAGGGTAGTCCAGTGTATAATGCAACCCCCGGCTTTCTTTACGCGAAAGCGCAGAGCGAATAATCAGCTCAGCCACCGTTACCAAGTTACGTAATTCCAGCAGATTGTTACTGACCTTAAAGTTCTGATAGTAATCGATAATCTCCCGATTCAACATTTCTACCCGGTGCAACGCTCTTTCAAGACGCTTGGTGGTTCGTACTATGCCAACATAATCCCACATAAATAAACGCAGTTCATGCCAGTTGTGGGTGATCACTATTTCTTCATCAGAGTCGGTTACCCGACTTTCATCCCAAGGGGGAATGGCAACGGTGGTTGCTTGTCTTTCGTTTTCACTGAGTATTTTGTCTCCTGCCGCATGAGCATATACAATACATTCAAGCAGCGAATTACTGGCCATTCGATTCGCGCCGTGCAGGCCGGTATAAGCCACTTCGCCGATGGCAAACAAATTGTCGATGGCAGTTTGACCGTTAAAATTGGTGGCGATGCCGCCGCAGGTGTAATGGGCTGCCGGTACTACCGGGATGGCTTCTTTGGTGATATCAATACCCACGCTGAGACACTTTGCATGTATCGTCGGGAAGTGATCAATGATAAAAGTGGCGGGTTTGTGGCTGATATCCAGATAAACACAGCTTGAACCTGTGCGCTTCATTTCAAAATCAATGGCCCGGGCGACAATGTCTCGGGGAGCGAGTTCTGCCCGTTCGTCAAAATCAGGCATAAAACGGCTGCCGTCAGCCCGCTTTAAATACGCCCCTTCACCGCGCATGGCTTCAGTGATTAAAAAATTGGGCGCGTCTGGGTGATACAAACTGGTGGGGGGAAATTGGTTGAACTCCATGTTAGTGACAGGACATCCTGCTCGCCAAGCCATGGCAATGCCATCGCCACTGGCCACATCTGGGTTACTGGTATAAAGGTAAACCTTACTGGCGCCACCTGTGGCAAGCGTGACGAATTTGGCTCGCATCACCTCAACCTTTTCAGTTTCACGGTTCCACACGTATGCACCGATGCACTGGTTTTCATCCATTCCGAGCTTTTTGGCGGTGATCAAATCAATGGCATTGTATTTTTCGAGTAAGGTAATATTGGGGTGATTGAGCACTTGATTGATAAGCGTGGTCTGAACGGCTCTGCCGGTTGCATCGGCGGCGTGTAAAATTCTGCGGTGACTGTGCCCACCTTCACGGGTCAGGTGATATTTGGTGAGTCCTTGTTCATCCTGATATTGGTCAAACGGCACGCCTTGGTTGATCAACCACTTCATACAGGTCTTGGCGCTTTGTGCAGTATACCTTACTGCGGATTCTTCACACAAACCACCACCTGCGGTTAAAGTGTCCTCAATATGAGACTCTATACTGTCTTTTTCGTCGAATACTGCTGCGATGCCGCCTTGGGCGTAAAGTGTCGAACCTTCTTTGAGGGGACCTTTGCTTAAAACAGTGACTTTGAATTTATCGGCGACTTTTAGTGCCATGGACAATCCTGCCGCGCCACTGCCGATGATCAGTACATCTAGGTCATGCTCGATTGATGATTTCATTGATAAAACTTGTCGATTATGAGGCTTGTTCGGGCGATTATACCAGCTAAAATAAGGCGGTAAGATAAAATCGAGAAATAATCTTACATTTTTTAGAACTTTTTCATAAAATGCCTGTCATACGTAGTACGCTTACATTGAGCCATAGTGTAATGTGTCATTTAAAGGTTAGGAGAATTGGCTCAAATGGGCGAGCAAGATATAGATTTAGCGCTGGTTAGGCGTGTTCAGCGTGGGGAAAAGGAAGCTTTTAATTTACTCGTCAGACGTTATCAACAAAAACTGTCGAGTCTGGTTTCTCGTTATGTATCAACCCACGCCGATGTTAGCGATGTGGTTCAGGAAGCCTTTATTAAGGCCTATAGGGCATTACCCAATTTCAGGGGCGAAAGTGCATTTTACACTTGGTTATACCGGATAGCGGTTAACAGTGCGAAGAATTATTTGACGGCGCAGAGTCGTAAACCGCCAACCACGGATGTCGATGCCGAAGATGCCGAGTTTTATGACGGCAACGCCGGTTTAAGAGAAGATGCGTCACCAGAGAGTTTATTGCTGTCAGACGAGATCAAAAAAGTGATCTTCAGCACGATAGATAATTTACCGGATGAATTACGGGTGGCCATTACTTTAAGGGAAATTGAAGGCATGAGTTACGACGAAATCGCCACGATAATGGATTGTCCTGTGGGCACAGTACGCTCACGGATATTCCGGGCAAGGGAAGCGATTGATAATAATATCAAACCGCTGCTGACAAATTAATTATATGGGCAATCCCTCGTGGTTGCCCAATAAATTAAATGTACAAAAAACGAGCGAAACTTCAAGTTTTCGGCTACAGTTGGTAGTCAAAAACGTGGGAAACGACTCAAAATTTAAGTTGGAACGTAGGAAAAACTATGCAAGACGATAAAAAAGAATGGTTATCTGCACTGGTCGATAGTCATGCTGATTTAAAAGACTTGGATCAAGTAATCAATAGTGATGACAATAAGGATACGTGGTCACGCTATCACCTGATGGGCGATGTTATGCGTGGTGATGGTGATTCAATTGATGTCAATCTGGTGAACAGCATTGAAGCCGCAATAGCGCAAGAGCCTACAATCATCACTCTGGCAGCACACCGCTCTTTGCGTCAACGATTTGTCGAAAGTCCGTTGGTGCAAAAAAGCTCTCACTACATCGGTAGAAGCGCCCAGTTCGCTATCGCCGCAAGTGTTGCATTGGTCAGCGTGATGGGGGTTCAGCAATATCAAGAGTCAGCTGATGATTACTCTCCATTGGCTGTATTGCAGACTACAGGACCTGTCAACGGCAATATTTCGCCAGTCAGCCTAACTGTTAATACTAATCTCGCGGTTGACCAACGTGAAGTTCAGCGTGATGTATTAAGACAACAGCAGCGAATCAATGCCCTGTTATTTGATCATCAGCAACAGCTTAAACTCAATGCAAACAGATCAAATTAATCGGACGACTAAAGTCTAGCAGGCCATCGCTAAGGTGGCGTTTAGATGCCCTCTAAAATAACCCCTAAGATAGACCGGCATAAACGCCGGCAGACAGGAATCTCAAAAACTCAATGGATAAGTGGTTAGTTTTACTTTTATTATGCGGCACCGCCTCAGCTGTGGCCGCCACACCTTCATCTTCAGACACCCAAGTAACTCCACAATCAACCCAGCAACAGCCTGAGACACAGACCGATCCACAGCTACCGATTCAGACAAAACCGCCTAATGTTGATGCGGTACTTTCGCAGGTCAGGCGTTCACTGAATACCCTTAACTACGAAGCTTCATTTGTGTTGATACGGGGCAAGTTTGCCGAGCCCTACAATTGGATGCACGGTATTTATGAAGGTACTGAAATTGAATATATGCGCTCGCAAAATGGTGCCAATATCGAGATTGTTCGCAAAGATGATTTAGTTGGTTATTTTGAAGCCGAAAGTAAACCTTATTCAGTACGCAGTAAAGCAATACAAGGTGTGTTGCCTACATTGTTCTTTGATGATGAGATTGTGCTGGGGGACTATTACTCCATTGCCGTGGGTGGCCGAAGTCGGGTGCTTGACCGTGCTACCCAATTATTCAAAATTATTGCCCGAGATGACTTTCGTTTCAATTACTGGTTGTGGCTCGACATCAAAACAGGCCTTATTCTAAAGTCGGCGCTGGTATCAAAGCAGGGTGAGGTGCTCGAACAATTTCAAGTTACCCACCTTAACGTGCTCGAACAACCCCCTAAACTGGCGCAAAAGTTAAGTGAAACGGCGCTGCCTACGCCAATAAAACCAACCGCTAATGCCAACAATGCTTCTCGCTGGAAAGTCAACTGGCTGCCACAAGGTTTCAAGATAGTCTCAACCAACCAACATAAATTGTCTTTAACCGGCGAGTTCACCGATTACATTCTGGTGACTGATGGTTTGGTTGAATTGTCTATTTTTATCCAACAACCACTGAAAAGCAAAATCAAAGGAGGTCACTTACGCAGTGGTTCTAATGTGGTCGCGGTGCATCACGCCAATGGTTTTGATGTGTCTGTGATTGGTAAAGTACCTGCCATTACTGCCGAGAGAATTGCACAGTCGGTAACTTCGGGGTAACAAAGTGCTCGAAGAAAAAGGCAAAATAATCTCGACCGAAGATGACTTGGTATGGGTTCAGACTCAAATCAAAACCACTTGCGGCAGTTGCAAAGCCAAAGACAACTGTGGCATCAGCTCTATCGCTAAGGCGTTTTCGCCTAAACCCAATGTTATTTCTGTACATACTGACATGACTGTTAAGGTCGGGGACAACGTTGTGCTTGGCATCGATGAAGGTTTTGTTGTGCTGAGTTCGTTTTATGTTTATATCTTGCCGATATTGGGTTTTATGTTGTTTGCCTTGCTGGGTGAACAAGTGTTCGAACCTGAAAATCTACGCAACGAATTGATTAACGTACTGCTGGCATTTTTTGGTGGTTGGCTGGGTTACTTGCTGGCACGCAGAAAACTGGCCAAGGTTGCCTGTCGCAACAATGACAACGTAATATTGTTATCAGTTGACGAGGATCAGATCCCCATTACTATTATACCCAAGTGACCTCAAAATGCTGAATTCAGAGGCTCACTCCGGCTGGGTTTAAAAGCGTTGTTAACCCTCACTGAATCCGCATTTTGAGGTCACTTGGGTATACACCTAGTCACAAATAAAACCCTCCTATGCTGTAAATCGTTGGTGATTACTTTCATTTCAGTGTAAAATCGCGCCCTGTTTATTTTTTGAATTTAACACAAGAACCAGCGCACCTATATGAAGTCCTTAAAGCACATTCGAAACTTTTCAATTATTGCCCATATTGACCACGGCAAGTCCACATTGTCTGATCGCCTGATCCAAACCTGCGGCGGCCTTGAAGAACGAGAAATGCAGGCCCAGGTGCTTGACTCGATGGATATCGAACGTGAACGTGGTATCACCATCAAAGCGCAAAGTGTAACCCTTGACTACACGGCCAAAGACGGTAATACCTACCAGTTGAATTTCATCGATACCCCGGGACATGTAGATTTCTCCTACGAAGTTTCTCGCTCGCTAGCTGCTTGCGAAGGCGCTTTGTTGGTGGTTGATGCCGGACAGGGCGTTGAAGCCCAGACCGTAGCCAACTGTTATACCGCCATCGAAATGGACCTTGAAGTCATTCCAATTCTTAACAAAATTGATTTGCCCCAGGCAGAGCCTGAACGCGTCAGTGAAGAAATTGAAGATATTGTCGGCATTGATGCGGTCGACGCAGTGCAATGTTCGGCCAAAACCGGCCTTGGCATAATCGATGTACTAGAAAAAATTGTTGCCGCGGTGCCGCCACCGGTAGGCGACCCAGAAGCCCCGATGCAAGCATTGATCATCGATTCATGGTATGACGGATATAAAGGCGTTATCTCTTTGGTTCGTGTGGTTGAGGGTGAAGTGCATAGTGGCGAAAAAATGCTGGTTATGTCGACTGGACAAGTGCACCTGATTAGCGAAGTGGGTATTTTTACCCCCAAACCTGAAGAGAAAAAGGTACTGAGAACTGGTGAAGTAGGCTATATTATTGGCGGTATTAAAGACATTCTCGGCGCCCCTGTTGGTGGTACACTGACGTTGGCCCGTAATGGTGCCACTGAGCCATTGCCGGGTTTTGAAAAAGTTAAACCCCAGGTTTTTGCCGGTTTGTTCCCGGTCAGCTCCGACGATTTTGAAAACTTCCGTGATGCGCTGACCAAATTAAGCCTCAATGATGCCTCGTTGTTTTTCGAACCCGAGTCATCATCGGCACTGGGTTTTGGTTTTAGGATTGGTTTTCTAGGCATGCTGCACATGGAGATTGTTCAAGAACGTCTTGAAAGAGAGTACGATCTTGATCTTATCACCACGGCGCCTACGGTTATCTACGAGATCACCAAAATTGACGGCGAAGTGATTCAGATAGACAACCCGTCCGATTTACCACCAGTGAACAATATTGAATTGATTGGCGAGCCAATAGTCGAAGCGCACATTCTGGTACCCAAAGAATATCTGGGCAATGTCATTACCTTGTGTATTGAAAAGCGTGGTGTTCAAACCAATCTGTCCTATCACGGCAATCAAGTGCAGTTGACTTATGACTTGCCAATGGCCGAAGTTGTGATGGACTTTTTTGACCGCTTAAAATCGACCAGTCGAGGTTATGCCTCACTCGATTACAATTTCAGTCACTTTCAAACCGCAGATATGGTCAGGCTTGATATCTTGATCAACGGTGAAAGAGTGGATGCGTTGGCGGTTATCGTTCACCGTTCACATTCTCAGAGCCAAGGCCGGGATTTGACCGCAAAATTAAAAGAACTGATCCATCGCCAGATGTTTGATATTGCCATTCAAGCGGCGATTGGTACTCAGGTAGTTGCACGGACAACAGTCAAACAATTGCGTAAAAACGTTATTGCCAAATGTTATGGTGGTGATATTTCTCGTAAGAAGAAACTGTTGAAAAAACAAAAAGAAGGTAAAAAACGGATGAAGCAGGTCGGTAATGTTGAACTGCCGCAAGAAGCGTTTTTAGCCATTTTGAAAGTTGGAAAATAAGGACGGATTATGGCCAGTTACTTTGCAGTATTTTTAGTTTGCCTGTCGTTTGGCAGTGGTCTCATCTGGTTGATTGATGCCAAGGTATTTGCCCCTAAGCGCCGATTAGCGTTGGCAGAGGCCGAGGGTAAATTGGGGGATGATTTGGATGAAGAAACCCGCGAAAAACTGATGCGCCAGCCCGCATTGGCT
This sequence comes from Algicola sp., assembly GCA_013216025.1. Classification (GTDB taxonomy): domain Bacteria; phylum Pseudomonadota; class Gammaproteobacteria; order Enterobacterales; family Alteromonadaceae; genus JABSOG01. The sequence goes on from JABSOG010000295.1 coordinate 8,717, forward strand.
GAAACCGCCCAATCCATTTTCCCGGTTGTTTTGGCTATCACCATCTTCCGATCGTTCATTTATGAACCGTTTCAGATACCCTCAGGGTCAATGAAACCAACGTTGTTGGTCGGCGATTTCATTTTGGTCGAAAAGTTTGCTTATGGCATCAAAGATCCTGTCACCCGTACCACGCTTATCGAAACTGGTAAGCCCCAGCGTGGCGATGTTGCCGTATTCAAATATCCGTTGGACCCATTGGTTGATTACATCAAGCGTATTGTCGGTTTGCCGGGAGACAGAATTCTTTACCGCGATAAAACCTTGTTTATCAAACCGTCTTGCGACAACGAGCCGAAAAAATGTGATAAATACCACAAGATCAGTACTGAGCTTATCAACCAAGGTGAGTTT
>JABSOG010000296.1 GCA_013216025.1 Algicola sp.
CCAATCAAAACAGTGCCGTAGTGGGCATCAACATCAGGAAAGAACAACATGGTCACTATCACCATACACAATAAAATGAACAGATAATTGCGGCGGCGTACACGGTCATAAAAATCCGCCCGCCAAGTATAATAAATGGTGCTCATCATGCGTTAACCTCAATCGCCTGGCTTTTCGAATGGGTGTGAAACAAAAACACATCTTCAAGGGTGGGTTCTATGTTAACCGCCCCCGGCAAAGGCTGCTCGTGACAAACAATGCTGATATGAAAACCATCGGCGCGCCTTACACTGTGCGAAATGCAATATTGTTGACGCAACGCTTTAACCTCATCATGCCCCACCACGGCGTGCCACACCGCTTTGTTCATTTTTGTCAGCAATACCTCGGGTTTATCAAAAGCCAGCAACTTACCCTGATTCATAATTGCAATTTGGTCGGCAATAGACTCAACATCAGACACGATATGGGTAGACAAAATAATCACTCGCTCGCCAGACATATCAGACAATAAATGGCGAAAACGGGCGCGTTCTTCTGGATCAAGCCCCACGGTGGGTTCGTCGACAATCAACAACTTAGGGTCGTTCAATAAGGCTTGTGCAATGCCCACTCGCTGCTTCATACCGCCCGAATAGCCCTTCAACGCAACTTTCGCCGCATCGGTCAGGTTAACCATTTCAATCAATTCATCTACTTTTGTCGCAGCCGCTTTGCTCCCCAAGCCCTTTAACGACGCGAGATAGAGCAAAAACTCTTTGGCGGTAAGGTTCTCGTAAACGCCGAACGACTGGGGCAAATAACCCAATTCTTTGCGTAATGGATCAGGATTTTTTATGATGTCTAGGTCTCGCCATAAAACCGTGCCTTGCGTGGGTTTACTGATAGTAGACAAAATGCGCATCAACGATGATTTACCCGCCCCATTGGGGCCAAGCAGGCCGATGATACCGGGTTTTAACGTCAGGCTGAGGTTATCAAGGGCGACCTTGTCTTTACCGTAACGTTGGGTCAGGTTTTTAATTTCTAGTTGCATTTCCTGTGGCATAAGGGGCACTCGCTATTGTCTCGTAAAGGTGATGTTAAAAATGGACGATTTAATTTTTAATTTGTCATCCAACGCAATGACCGAGCCAATTAAACATTAGCGTTTACTTTCAACAGCTTACACCAAACCAGTAGTAAAACAGACGTTGCAAAAATACGCCAAGTCGACAGGATTTGGTCAAATTCACCAATAAAAACGTAGGATAATCAATTGATTAAAAGCAATAGCCAAGGAAAACCGAGTAAATGAAAAAAGTCGACATTCTCACCGTATTGATCTCTTCAGCGACCTTAATCATTTTTTGCCTGTGTAGTTATTATCTGCTCTCGAAATACGGTGATATTCAAGATAACAACAATGGTCAAACCAAAGAAGAGATTAGCCGTATCGAACAGTCTATCGACAGGCTTGCCAGCGGACAAACATTGGACCGGGGGGCGATATCCGATCAACTTGAATCTAACAAACGGGCGTTGGCTGGCCATCAAAACGAATGGCTGTTGCTCAAACAAACCCTGATTTCGTTTATATCGATTCTGGTGATTATTGTGTTTTCACACCTATTTTTTGTTTATACCTTGTTTAAGGGGATGCGGGGCGGAAGTAGCAGAAAGAGTTGAGAGGAAACATAAGGTGGGCACTTTTTCATGCCCACCGGGGGTGTTTATTGTAATGCTAAAACCTGTTTAAAAATACGGGTCTAGTAATACTCTGGGAAAACGGTCCAACTCGTACTTTGACCATAACCACAGGTATATTTTGCCGCAGTATCCTTGTATGGACCACTACATATTTTGTAATGATCAACCAATATTTCAAGGCTTTGGCCATAACCATCACCAGGGGCACCGTCACACGTGCTATCGTTGATTGTTGAACCAGCTACAATATCGACATAAGGTGGCACGCTTTGATTGGTACAAACTCTCATAGTTGTAACATAGTAAATGTACATTGCAAAATCAATACGCGGGATTCGAGTAGCTTTGCTTTTTCGTACTATGTACGAGAAACCACTCCTACAAACATCAGTGTGTCGCGCGGTGATCATATAATCAATATGCGCAGACTCCTCATGTGAGTAATTCATTTGCACATAAGAACTCGGTAACGGGTCGTCATCACACAGCTCAATCGTGTAATCAATACCACCACCGTTCCATATAATTTTATTAGCATCCATAATCCGCCACAGTTCATAGGTAACGCTGATAGAACCCCCGCAAGTACCATAACTATCGAGTTGTTTATCAGTCACATAATATTTTACTGCGGGCGAATTACCATTAGAACAAATCAACTGATCATGTTTGACCGGCTCATATTTTAGGTATCTGGCTATACCGGGACAACCAAAGCTACCTATGCCAGTCATTACCCAGCCAGCAGGTGCTTCGGCATGACTACAAACATATTTGATATTAGGGTCGGCTGGTGGCCAACCACTGCCGCCACCTTGAACGGCATTGGCACTTTCAATGGTGTTAGCACCAATATCATGTTTTGCCGCATAAGCACTGCTACAGCCAAGCACAGCGGCCAGCAAAGTACTGATGATTAGGGAGTTTTTTTGCATTATCTATATCCTTTATTATTCTTGAGTATAAAAATCAGTGGGGAGTATAGAGATAAAGGGTAAGAAAGCAAGAGGGAAAAGTCTGATTTGGTACCAACCGAACAATAAAGCATCGTACGGTTGGCTTTACATCTAAAGCGGTGGGGTTGCCTATATGGATGTAGGTAAGGCGCTGTGCAGGAGCACAACAGCGTTTACTTCAATTTTAAACGACGACTCAGTCCGGCGAGACCTAACATGATCAGCGTAAAAATACCGAAGTTACCACCATCACTACCACTGATGACTGGTGATGTAGGTGTTGGATCTGTTGGAGTTGGATCAGGGAGTGTTGGGCCACCCGGCGGTATATAATTAGGGTTTAATGGTGGCGACAATCCTGCGGCGGTGTCAGTTGCGGCATCAAAAATGGTTGCGCTGTGAATAATGACATAGTTATCCGCACTTCTTTCCACGCCATTGACAAAATCCTCGCTAGAATAATTCCGCAAAGGCGTTAGGGTATTGCCCCCTCCCTGAATAACATTAAATATAGGTACCCTTGCCAAGGCATCAACTACGTCTCTAGTATCGGCTGTAATCTCACCAAACACACTACGAACACCCAAATCAAAATCTGCACTGTTATCGCCGGTATTGAACGAAAATTTACTGGTTGATGTATTAGTTAAAGTGTCAGAAATAATAGTTGAAACAGTATAGTGAACATGGGAAAGTTTATTTTCTCTAATAACCCCCTCATCAACTTCTACTGCCGATCCAGAATCACCCGATTCATAGGTCCAGCCGCCCATTTCCAACGAAATATCTGCAAGATTATCATCATCTTGCTGGGTTCTATGAATAAAATTATTGGTGTACGTACCTTTAGTAACATAGTGAAGAAAGTTTGCTACCGGAATAGGCGTAGTTTCATCATAAAGATTAATTCGAACTTTACCAAGCGAAGTATCCAGCTCAACAATAGTCGCATCGGCGCTATTAGAAAATGCGAAAAGACCGGCACATACTGCCCCGGCTAAAAATGTGGTGTTAAATTTCATCTTGTTACTTCACTCGTTGTTGACCGTTAAAGGTCGATAATAATTTTGGTTGCCGAGTAATATCATCAGGCAACGCTCGATTTTAAACTTTATTTTTAACTCTACGACGCATCAAACCCGCACCTGCCAGCAACATCAGGCTGAACAAGCCCATGTTACCGCCGCCACTGTCAATCGGGCTATCGGTCGTAGGTGGCGTTGGTGTTGCAGGCGGACCTGGGTTAACAGGCGGCGTAAGACCCGCTGCTGTATCTGTCGCTGCATCACTGACCGTGGCGCTGTAGATAACGATAAAGTTATCTTCCGTTGGCAAAACACTGGTATCGGTGTAATTTTGCAATGGCAATGTGCCCAACGCCGAGTTGCTGTATGCCTGAGTAAAAGCATAAAACTGCAAACCTGCAATGGCATCCACTACCGCCATACTCTCGTCAGTCAACTGACCAAATACAGTGTATCCGCTTTCAGCTATATCTAAATTGTTACCACTGCTGGCATCATTGTTGACAAGGTTAAAGAAAAACTCGCTGGTTGCGCCGTTAGGAGAATTCGGTGGCTTTGCCATAGAGATAGTACCACGAACGTTTGACAAGGCTGGTTCGTTGACAACCGGCGCCAAAGTTTCTACATGATCGAATTCGGTGCCAGTATTAAAAACCCAACCACCCCCTTGAACAATAAAACCCGGTACCGAGCGATGAATGAACGTATGGTTGTATGCCCCAGTGTTCACATAAGCCAAAAAGTTGGCTACCGTTAGCGGCGTGGTTTCATCATAAAGATTGATATCAATATTGCCTACAGAGGTTTCTAATGTGACAATCGTCGCCTCGGCCTGACTGGTGAAAAGACCTGCGCACAAAGCACCGGCTAGTAATGTGGTATTAAATTTCATAACGATTGCTTCGCTGTAGATTTATTGTTAATAAATTAGCCCAGCAGAATAAACCACCAGTTAACAAAGATCCAGCGATCACGGCCAGTAAAAATGGATAAAACAGTGCAAATTACAAATTGATACATGCAACCCATTTGCCTCGGCAATGAAACCAACAACATGAATAACTTGCATCGGGGCCAAATATCATTAGTCTTTTGCGCTTAAGCTACTAATTTTTAACCTGAACCCAGCTAATAAGAGGAAAAACAGGTTGTCCTTAATCGCCAACATTCGCTACCAAATCGCCGATTTGACGCTCAACACCCAGTTAGGTACCGTATGCCGTGCCAACGAAGAGTTGACCCTACCCCAACTCAGCTATAACTTGCTGTGTGTACTGGTACAAAGGGCACCGGCAATAGTGTCACAAGATGATTTAATGAGGCTGGTGTGGGGCGAACAGGTGGTCAGCGACGAAACCCTCAAGCAGCGCATCAAACTGCTGCGTCAAGTTCTTAACGATAGCCCGCAATCCCCCAAATACATCGAATCGGTTCGAGGCCGGGGTTACCGCTGCGTGGCCGACGTCACTAAAACGATGATCAAACCCCACGACAGCATCAACCTACGCCTGCACGACCGTCTACCAGTGTCGTTTTTACAAAGCTCAGAAGAATACTGGCGAATGGTATCGATATTCTTTTTACTGATTTTTACCGTATTTTCCACTGTGGTAGCACTCAACTATTATTCACCCGACAAACAACCAACGCCACAGGTTACGCCGCCGACCGGTATTTCACCACAAGCCATTGCCGCTTACCAAAAAGGTCGAGTCTTTTACCTGCGTTATCAACCACTCGATAACGACATGGCGATAAAATCCTACCTCGCCGCCGTTGAAATGGCCCCGGGTTACGCCATGGCCTTTGCCGGACTTGCCGATGCCTACAGCCAGGGCGTATTTCAATTCAGCGCCGACGAATCGTGGCAGAAAAAAGCACTCGAAGCCGCCTATGATGCCATCATGTTAAACGACCAGCTGGCGCAAAGTTACAAATCGCTGGGCACCGCGCACTACGTCAACGGCCATATCTCGCAGTCACTGTCGGCCAACCTCAAAGCCGCCGCGCTAGACCCTACCTATTTAGAAGCTCAGGCCAATCTGGGTTACATCTACTCTGAACGCGGACAGCTCAAAAATGCCCTTGAGCAGCACGACAAAGTCTACAAACTCAACCCTAACAACCATGTGAACTGGTTTCACATCGCCTTAACCAGCGCCCGTTTAGGCAACAGAACCAAGGCCAAGATCTGGTATGAAAAAGTACTCAATGCTCGTCCGTCTTATCACCTGGCCACCTTTAACTACAGCCGGTTATTGTTGCAACAAGGGAATATCGACGCCGCCAGCCAATTACTGATCACCGCAGAAAGACAATCGCCCGACAGCGTTAATGTACTTAAGGGGTTGACTGACTTGCACCTTTTGAGTGGCCAAATCAGTCAGGCTAAACCTTGGATCCACAAACTCAAATTATTGTCTAGCGGCGAAAACCGCCAGTACGCCGAGTTGTTATCACTGTTAACATTAGAGACCGCAGACAAATCACAGCTGCAACTCTGGTATGACAAACACGCCAACGATTACAACGAGCGCCCTTTTAGCAATATTCAGCTGGCGATAGCAGCAACTGTGTTGGGCAATACCGACATGGCCTTCAGGCACCTCACCCAAGCCATAGAGCTGGGCTGGTTAGAAGATCATTACATTCGCCAGTTAACGTTTTTTAAACCATTACAACAACACCATAAGTTCGCACGAGTTTTGGCCCTGCTTGAGCGCAAACGGCTTAACGCCATAAGTAAGCGGTGATGGTTGGCTTGGAGTGGTATTACGAAGGACGCGGTATGACAAAGGAAACAACGAAATACTAACCCACCCAGTCATCAAGGTACTTTGGCAGCAGATGACCATGGCGAAATCAGTTGACGGCTTGCCGCTGACTGGTGGCTCTACGGTTGTAGAGCTTTGAGAGGCTTGAGCCGTGTGCTGGGAAACTCGCATGACCGGTTCTTAGGAGAGCGAGCAGCAGTGATGCTGCTCGCTTATCCGACTTCTCATATTATTAGATAGTGCCGTCCTATAGCCGCTTTCGAACGAGAACTGATTGGCCTATACAAATATAAAAAGCGGCGGATTATAACCTGAACTTTACTTGTACTTCAATCAGCACATTTTCCTTTTCATTGACAGATAAGCATTGTGTAAGAATTTGATTTAAAAGGAAAAATACAGCCTTGCATACAAACAAGGCTTACGGTTAAAATTGAACAATCGATGCTTTAATGTTATTTAATTCGGTCCAATTCAGGTCCTGCTTTTTTTACTGCTAACCCAAGGAGCAACTTAATCCTCAGGCTTTGTTGATTTAGATAAGCATATTTTTTGTAACCTTTATCTCGTATCAGCATCTAAAAAACATTGGCGACCAACTTCTACGATCAAGAACGGGCTTTATATGAACAACAGCAGCGCAAACCAACCCTTATCAGATTTACGCATTGCCGCGATGTCTCCCTCGCCGGGTATTTTGCTGAAAATGCTCGGACCTGTGCTCGACAGGGTTTTGGGGATCAGCAAAATGCGCAAACTGTATCTTGATAATGCTTTTTCGGGGCTCGACAAACAGCAGTTCTCTAGCCGACTGCTCGAAGCATTGGGCGTTAAAGTCAACGGTATCGACGATGTCATTGCCCAAATCCCCAAAAGTGGCCGCGCCATTGTGGTTTGTAATCACCCTTATGGCATGATTGAAGGCGTGATCATCGCCCACCTGCTCTACCGGCATCGCCAAGACACCAAAATCATGGCCAATGTCGGGCTCAAAGTCTTTAAAGAAATTCGCGACTACTTTATTTTTGCCAACCCGTTAAAGCCCAAATCACCGATCAACACCACCGCCATCAAGCAGTGTTTCAATCACATCGAACAGGACGGTTTACTGGTATTGTTTCCGGCGGGCAGAGTGTCGTTTTTCAGACCAGAAAAGGGCTGCATCACCGATGGAGATTGGAACCGCCTCACAGTTAATTTAGCTACAAAATTTGATGCACCGGTATTACCGCTATTTATCTCGGGCACCAACAGTCGGTTGTTTCACCGCATGGGGCGAATTTATTACCGTTTTAGATTGTTGATGCTAGCGCGTGAAATGTTCAAGCTGCAACAGCACCAAATCAGCTTAACCAGCAACGGCTTAGTGTCTGCCGCACAATTAAAATCGTTGCAAAACGTTACAAAAATGAATGATTATATTCGCACCCGGTGTTATTTGAACGACCACAGTTACCATGCCCCTTGGCCTGAACAAAACGACTTGCCAGACGCTCAACCCTTGGCTGAACCAACCGACAAGTCGTTGATAAAACACGAGTTGGCTCAATTGCCAGCCGAACAACATTTATTAGATTTTAAATCGTTTTCGGTTTATTACGGTTATCAAGCGCAGATCCCCGCGTGCGTACATGAGATTGCCCGATTAAGAGAGGTGACCTTTCGCACCATGGATGAAGGCAGTGGCAACCCCATCGACGGCGACAAATTTGACGCCACTTATATGCATTTGTTGGTGTTTGATCACAAAAATGACGAAATCATCGGCGCTTATCGCATTGGCCAAACCGACCTTTTACAACAAAATGGTGGCCTTTCGGCTTTGTATTTATCACAAATGTTTGCCTTTAAACCCGAGTTTATCAACCAGCGAGAACCCTGCCTCGAAATGGGCCGTTCTTTTATCGTGCAAGCCCACCAAAACAGTTTTCACGGCCTTTTGTTGCTATTCAAAGGCATCGGGGCTTTTGTTAGTCAAAACCCGCGCTACCGCACACTGTACGGTACTGTTTCGCTCAGCAAATTATACGACCCGCGCTCAGTGGCGCTGATTAACAAAATCATGGTCACCCAGCCAGACGGGGTTTATGCCAGAACCACTTTTGACGGCAAATTGCACCCCGAGGTCAACGCGTTTGTCGAACTCGAAAAAAACAATATTGCGTTGTTATCAACCTTGGTAAGAGTGCTAGAGACCGACGACAAAGATATTCCGGTGCTGTTGCGCCAATATCATAAACTCGGCGCAAAATTCCATTGCACCGGCATAGACACCAACTTTAACCAAACCCCGGGGTTGCTGCTCAGTGTTGATTTACCCAAGGCACCAGCAAAATTATTGAAGTTGTATCTTGGCGCTGCGAAAGATGAGTATTTGGCTTATCGGGGTTAATGATCGGTGGCTTCGCACATAGCCATCAAAAAAATGGGGCTTCGATAGGAGCTGGAGGAACGGAGGCTCCGCAAGGGGGTCAAACTAATACATGGATGTATGTAGGTAGAACAACGCAGGAGCATTTGTCTAGCAAAAAAGTGCAGGGACAGGCAAGCTGTCCACAAAACTTATTTTGCACTGACCCCAGCTGGTGGTGGCTGGTAGACAGACTTCGATTGACAGCTGGTTTTTCTACCAGCCACCACCAGCCGGGGAAAGAGCAG
>JABSOG010000297.1 GCA_013216025.1 Algicola sp.
GGCTGGCAACATCCCACACCACCCCTAAACATGCGGGGTCATCTATCATGTCGACGACTGTTGGGCTGATGTCGGTGGCGACTACGCAAGCGCCACGGGCCAACAAATCCATTGCTGTCGATTTACCTATGCCGCTGGCAGCACCTGTGATAAAGGCTATTTTGCCCTCAAATTCGGGTTTGGCTGCGGTGGTTTTGAGCTTGGCTTGTTCTAGCGACCAGTATTCCATTTCGAACAGGGTTGTTTTACCTAACGGTTGCCAGCCACCGAGTTTTTCGGCCCATTGAATCGCTTTCATGGTTTGGCGGTATATGTCGGCTACGGCGTTGCAGCGTTTGGCATTGGTGGCCATGGTGAAAATGCCTTGGTTGGGCGCTATTGCGACTCGTGGCGCGCAGTCTAAAAGCGTGTGTTCTTCGCGGGCGTTGGCGGTAAAGTATTGGCGGTAGTCTGCTTCAAATGCCGTGATAGCATCATTTATCCTTTTATTATTCTTTTCATTAACAGTGCCCTTGATTATCATCGGCACTGGTTTGGTTTGAATAACATGGTCAGGGGTGATGGGGCCTTGATTCGCAATCACTGCCAAGTTTTCAAGCGCCGAAAAACCAATGGCTTCACTGTCATTGTGCCATTTTACTATCATTGGCGAGCCATGTAATTGTGATAGTCGTTTGCGCATTTTTGCGATGTCTAGTGGGTCGAAATGCACCGCAACGTCTGATTTGGCAACCTGCCAAGCGTCTTGGTTTTTAATGTGGTCTTCGGCTTCACTGACCAGTTTAATCATGGTCTGGTATGCGCTTTTGGCATCATCAGCAAAGGTGAAAATACCGTGATTCAGTAGCACAATACCTTCAAAACCAGCCAAATCAATATCTTTAATCGCCTGATGAATTTGTCGCGCCAGCACAAAGCCGGGTTTGGCAAAGGGTAATATTAATACCCGATCACCATATAGTTGTTTGAGTGTTTGTTCACCGTTTGGGGTGTTACTTAAAGTCACCACCGCATCGGCGTGGGTGTGGTCGATAAACTTACATGGTATTGAGGCGTGCACGATGGTTTCTATCGACGGACTTGGCGCTGTTGGGTCTGTCATGGCGCATCGTAGTTCGCGGACCATGTCTATGTCGCTGAGGGTTTCAAGTTCGGCTAATTTCAACAGGTGGTTTAAATCCAGCGGGGCAAAGTTTTGCGGTTCGATAGTTTTTAAGTCGCAACCACTGCCTTTTATATAGAGGATTTGCTGTTGCTCGCCAAATACGTTGGCTCGCGAAGATTTTACCGAGGTATTGCCACCGCCATGCAGCACCAAGCTGTCATCCATACCCAGTAAACGCGAGGTGTAGACGCGCAAGTTTAAATCTCCAGCGGGTGCCAGAGAGCTATCCCAAAAACTTTTCATTATTTATTCCACTAGATCATCGAATTGGATTTTAAGGTTTGCAGCAATTGGTTGTTGAATAAGACCGCGCTCGGTAATGATGCCAGTCACCAATTCACAAGGGGTGACATCGAAGGCCGGGTTGGCAAAGTTGATGTCTTTTGGTGCCGTTCGAACACCAGCAAAACAGCCCACTTCGTCTGCTTCTCGTTGTTCTATGACAATGTCGTTGCCCGTTGGGGTGGTAAAGTCGATGGTCGACGAGGGGCACGCGACATAAAATGGAATGTTGAAATGTTTGGCCAATATCGCCACCCCAAGAGTGCCAATTTTGTTGCACACATCACCGTTTTTGGCGACCCGGTCGGTGCCGACTATTACCATTTGAATCAGTCCTTGTTGCATCAAATAGGCGGTCATGTTGTCGGTATTTAGCGTGACGTCGATGCCTGCCCGGTGTAGTTCCCATGCCGTTAGACGGGCACCTTGTAATAGTGGGCGGGTTTCGTCAGCATAAACCTTGAAACGTTTGCCGTTGTGGTGCGCTTGATACATCGGTGCAAGCGCAGTGCCCATGCCGCTGGTCGCCAGTGCACCGGCGTTGCAATGGGTGAGTATGCCCATGCCGTCTTCGATAAGTGGTTCGCCATTTTTGGCAATGCCCAAGCACAATTCAATATCTTGGCGGTGGATAAGCTCAGCTTCTTCAACCAATGCAACAAATACAGCTTGGCTGGTATTGCTGACTACTGCTTTTGCCCGCTTGACCATACGTTGCAAGGCCCAGCTTAGGTTCACGGCGGTTGGACGTGAGCTGTCTAGGTATGCAGCCTGCGTTCTAATTTTCTGGATAAACTCGGCACAGGGCAGTTTGACAAACGCTTTTACGCCAATCACCAACCCGAAAGCTGCCGCCACGCCAATGGCCGGTGCGCCTCGTACTTTGAGTTGTTTAATTGAATCCCACACCTGTTCGATGGTGGTTTGTTCAACTTCAATAAATTTACCGGGTAGCAAGGTTTGGTCGGTGATGAAAAGTCGCTGGTTTACCCACCTTAGCGTGATTGGTTCTATCATCCGGTTATCTTTTCCAAGGTATTAGTCTCTTTGGCCAGTGCGTTAAGCTCGTCAATGGTGTTAAATTTACTGCGGTTAACCACCATGTGGGTCGCCATGTTGATGATGTTTGTTTCTATATTGGCGCGAGCGTCTAAATCAGTGATATCGGCAAAATCAGCGACTTTGGCAATGCCCAATACCCTGCGCATCATTTTGCAGGCGGCGAACCCTATGGTGTCGGCAAATAAATCGCTCAGATAGCTATTGATGTAAACTTTTAAGTCATCGATACCATTGTCATATTGCCATTGGAGTTGCTCTGATTGAGTTTCGTGCTCAAGCCAGCGGGTGGTGAATTTATCGCTAAATTGTGTCCAAATTTGTTCAATGGTGTCGAGCAACCAAGCCCGATAGTCTATTGAATCCTGGCTGGCATGAGACAAATAGGCATGAGAAAAGTAAGCTATATACAGGTTGCCAATCACCGCGCCTACATCAAATCCCATGGGGCCGTAAAAGGCGAATTCGGGGTCGATAACATAAGTTTCAGTTTGATTGGTCATGATGCTGCCAGTGTGCAGGTCGCCGTGGATCAGCGCTTGCGCATTGTTCATGAATTTATGGCGCATTTGGCTAACCGCGACTTTAACTGCGCCGTTTTTTTGCACTTTGTCTATTGCTGTTTGGGGCAATTTGGGATTGTAGTTGTTGTTGGCGTTGTCCTCAAAAGGATGGGTGAAAACAAAGTCTTCGCTCAGTTTGCACAGGTCGGTATTGGTGAATTTTACGACGCACTGCTTTTTGTCTTCGCTTGTCATGTGCAAGTCAGACGTGCCAAATAGGGTGTCGGCCATGTAGGTCGATATATGATTGGCAAAATTTGGGAATACCGTGCCCTGGATGAGTTGGCCACGCAATATGGCGTGGTCAGCCAAATCTTGCATGATCACCACCGATTGCTCAGTCGAGCTGTAGTAGATGTTTGGCACATGAGCAGGCGAGTACTTTTTGGCGGTTTCGAGCGCCATGATTTCGATGTTCATGCGGTGGCGACTCAGCGGAAAAGACTCACCAACACAGCGTAAGTACGGCACCGCTTGCTTTAAAATTACCGATTGACCGCTGTTATTGTCTTTAATGCGGTAAACAAAATTGACATTGCCATCGCCAATTTCTTCGACCGTTAGAGCGGCAAAATCGCTGAACAGCGCCTGCATGGCGGGCAAGGTTGTCAGATAATCGATAACTGTTTGCGCGGATAATATTTGGTAGCTCATTGTTTTGCTCTTAGTTTTAGGCCCGGCTTTTTAACTTATTTTGTTTTTCAGGCGATTTAAAATGTCTGACAAATCTGGTTGCGGGGCGGCCTGTTTGGGTTTGCCGGTACCACTGGTGACAAAAAAGTTGTACATAGCGTCAAAAAAGTGGGGGTTGGACAGTTCGAAGATGTGCCATTTTGACAGTTCTTCGTGGTTGCCCATCACCGGAAAATCTTCGAGTGCCTGTTTGTAAATCGCCTTGCATTGGTTTGACACGGCCATTTGACCGAACTGCAAGCCGGTGTTGTCCAGCAGTTCTTGTATTTCCATTAAGGTGTATTCGCTTTGCTGCGGGTGAAACAGCGCGTCCATCATGCCATTGAGGCTGAAAAAATCGTGAGAATTGAACCACTTGCGCTTAAAGTCATCGTCGTTCAATTGGCTGCGCCAACGGCTGAGTGTTTTGGGCGTGAGCGTTTCATCGGCCAACAACGTTGCTTTTACTTCTTGTTGGTAGGTGGGCAAATCGACTCGCGCAGCGGCACTATAAAAACCCAGTAACATCAGGCCATTGGGATTTAATACGCCAGACAGGGCGTTTAAGCCGTCTTGTGGGCTGTTCATGTGGTGGATAACGCCTGTGCTCATGATGTAATCAAATTGGTGATTGAGCGTGGCAACATCAAGAATATCGAGCAGCTGAAAATCAATATTGCTGACTTCGTAGTGTTTGGCCATCAATCGGGCATAAGCCAGACTGGTTGGACTCAGATCAATGGCGGTGATCTGTGCCAGCTGGTTGGCCAGTGCCATTTCTACTGCTTGTTTGCCAGTGCCGCAACCGGCGATCAATACCTTGATTTTTGCGTTGGCTTTGAGTCCATTCATTTCAAAAAAGCGTTCGAGTGGTACCGGCGTGAAGACTAGTGACTTCCACTTTGGATAGGGGTTTTGCGTGTAAAACGATTGGACAGTTTTTGAGGTTTCATCAAAGACTTCGCCAAGGTGGGTGGCGGATACCACCTCATCATAAAACGCCAAGTCGGTGGTCAATTGGCTCAGTTTGGCTGCCTCTAACGCAGGTTTATGTTGCTGCCAAAGGGTCATGGTTTGTTCAAACGGGGCGTAACATAGCTGTAAAAGTAACGTATTGACGTCGATGTTGTCGGTGCTGTTGGAGGATACAAGCGTGTCGAGTATCGCCTGCTCTGCATTTGTCGTAAAATACAAACCATCGTTGAGCAATGACTGGCAGGCCAGTGCCGACAAAAAGGGTCGGAATATTTGGATGTTTTGGCCTGCTGCCCCGCGTTGTAACACTTCGCGCCTGCCCAGCAGTAGCAGTTTTTCAAGTGGATAATGCACTATACAACTACGCTCTATCAACTTGCACAGGGTATCGTCGGTGATGAAACGCTCGACACTTGAGTCGTATTTTGTGGGCTGACTTTCAAGCACTTGATTGTGTTTGGTTATGAATTGTCGGGTCAGCAGGTCAATGGCTTTGCCTTCGAGCAAGGTCGATTGCAATGCGATAATCAGGGCATCTTCGATGAGACTAATATGAGACGTCAGCCTGCTAGAATCGAGTATCCGGATAAACATGTCGGCGTCTTGCACCTGATTGTTGCCGTAACCCAGTACGTTGAGACACCCTTCGAGTGCTTCCATCCATTGACCTAGGTTGGCATGACACAAGGCTTTGCCTCGCCAACCGGGCAATGATGAAGACATGAGGGTTAATTCTTTTTCATATTCTGTTAATGCTGCTTGAAATTGACCCTGCTTGAGCAGTTTGTCGCCATCGATGAGGTTTTGTTGGCTCATATTTTGACCTGTTTTTATTAAATAGTTATTGAATCGTTATTAAGTCGCTATTAATCGGTTATTAAATCGTTATTAACCCGCTTTTATTGCGGTTCAGTGTAACCATAACCCGCTGGACAGTCACTGGTTAATTGCCGCTTAAGCCAGCCTTAAGATTTAACGGTGATAATAGGCCAATTGAACCTAGGAACCTGTCCGAGAACGGCGACTCTACTGAGGAAAATCTGGATTTGGCCATTTTCCGCGTTCTTTTTGGTTGAATAGTTTAACTATTCGCCCAAAAACAACGCGAAAACTGACTCAAACCAGCTTTCCCTCAGGTCGGTCGCAGTTCTCGGACAGGCTCCTAGGAGTCTGTTCGAGGCGACGTTGTTATGTCCAAATTAGCAACTGTCGCCCCTTTAATTGTTTGGAGCACTATTTAATGAACAATTCTTTGCTTAAAATCAGCCTGTTTTTGTGTTTGCTTGCCGTGCTATTTTCAACTCAGATAGCGTTTTCTTTTGAAGCACAGGCCCAAACTGATGTACTGGCGTTTGACAATGACGAGCAAAACAGCTTTGTTCACTTGTCTGATGTCAAGACGGTCAGTCGTTTGATTAAGGCCGATTTTACCGTCGAGGCTTGGGTCAGACTGTATTGGTTTAAACATCAAACCCAAATTGTGGGGGTGTTGCAAGACGATGCCGGCGGAAAATTTGGCTGGTCGCTGGGACTGCAAAACAACGAGCAAAGCGAAAGAGGGTTTACTTTTGGGCTTGCTACAAAAAACAACACGGGCTTTACCTATTTAACTGCCGCACAAGACAATCATCCTAATTGTCAGTTGTTTGACTTAAAACGCTGGTATCACCTTGCGGGAGTTTATGATGCAAAGGCAGGCAAGATGCAGCTTTTTGTCGATGGCATTTTATGCAGTACTAGCTTGGCGCAATCGGGCGATATTGCGTATCCGGCGGCAAATAAAGCAGATTTTAATTTAGGGCGATTTGTATCGAATGACAAAACCCTGTTGTATAACGGTCAAATGAGTGAGGTGAGAGTGTGGCATCAAACACGTTCTCAAAAGCAACTCAGGGCAGATATGAGCAGGCGACTGATGGGGGTTGAGAGTACTCTAGTGGGTTACTGGCCATTAAATGAAGGGCAGGGCACTGGGATTAGCGACTGCAACGGTCATTTTGCCCCGAGCAAAGCCAATTGGCCCTCGCCTTGGGGCACTTACTATTTACCTTTGGTCGACAACTTACCTTTGGATGACAATGTGCCGCCAGCCTCAGCTTGCACTAAAACCCACTGCGGTTGGTATACCCAGGGCAGCAAAATTCACCAACCCAATGGTGATGAGTTCAAAATAAAAGCGGTCAACTGGTTTGGTTTTCAAACCCCAACCTATTTGGTGCACGGCCTGTGGCTGATGGATGTTATCGAGCAGCTCAAAAAGATAAAAGCCCTGGGATTCAATACCATTCGCCTGCCTTTTGCTCACACGACTTTATTGGCTGGTGCCAAAGTCGATGGTTTTATTGCCGACCTGCCGGGCAACAGTCTGTTCACTAAAGGTATGCCAGCAATGGATGCACTCGATGCGTTTATCAAAGCGGCTGGTGAGCAGGGGTTAAACATTATTTTGGACAGGCACTCGATCATGGCCGGTGTTGATGATCCAGACCTTTGGTATACCGATGACGTTTCCCAGCAACAGTGGATTGAAGACTGGCAAACGCTGGCGCTGCGTTACCGGGATAATCCCATTGTTATCGGTGCCGACTTGAACAATGAAGCTCACGATACGGCGACATGGGGCACGGGCCATCCGTTGACCGATTGGCGAATGGCGGCTCAAAAAGGTGGCGATGCCGTGCTGGCAATTAATCCCAATTGGCTGATTATTGTTGAGGGTATCGACTGGAGTGATGACTATTTCGAAACACACGGCACCACCACCGGGGGCATCGAACAATATCCGTTGACGCTCAATACCCCAGACAAAGTGGTGTATTCACCCCATGAATATGGCCCGGATGATTCGGGGTACCGTCATCGCTGGTTTGGCAAACATACCACCTATGCCGAGGCTAAAGCGGTGTGGGACAGCACTTGGGGTTATATCGTCAACAACAATATTGCGCCTGTGCTGGTGGGCGAGTTTGGTGGTCGGTATGTCGATAAAACACTGACTGAGTTACTCAATTACCCCAATCGACCAGACGAGCCTGAGCTGACCCAAGGCGACGCTGCACGTTGGTTTGAATACATGGTGGACTACCTTGATGAGGGCGATGTTCACTTTGCGTTTTGGGGATGGACACCCAACAGCACCAATACCGGGGGCTTGATTGATGATCAATATGAGGTGCTCAGTGATAAAATTGTCGCGCTATATAAACTGTTGCAAGTTAACTCAAGCCTGTCGCTGGTCGACGATGCTCTGAGCCTTATGCAAGGGCAAACCAGACAAATTGCGGTATTGAGTAACGATACTTCGAGTTATGGCGAACTGGTTATCACGTCGGTTACAACACCGGCTAAAGGGCAGATTAATCTTAGCGACAATGTCATTATCTATACGCCCGATCATGGTGCGTGTGGTCCCGACAGTTTTGAATATACTGTCACCGATGGGTTGACGACCCAAACAGCCAAAGTGTCTATTATCATCGTGCTGGCGGGCGATCTTGACAGCGACTATCACGGATTTAACCCAGATCAACTTTGTTGGCAACTTAAAAAAGAAAAGCTTTTGGGCGCAAATCAACTGCCCTAATTGTGATAAGCTCCTATTTTACTTGAATTTTTTTAATTAAGAGAGTAGGTAAGGTTTATGGCTTATAACGTGTTGATTTGCGATTTGGTCGGGATGCGTCTTGACCCAAACGGTGTGCCTGATCATGCTCAAACTCAGATTTATATTCAATCTAAAGGGGGTGAGTTTCATTTAGGTTTGCCGCTGGCGGATGAAACATATGCCGCAGACAAAATTCACTTTTTTTACCAACCCGATTTAAGCACCGAGCAACAATTGTTGGCCGCAACCGCTGACGGTCAATTTGATGCGGTGATCGCCGCTGCCACTTATATTCCCCAACAAGCCAAATTTGCCTTAGGTGGTGTACGCATAGGTGCAGGCACCGGCAATATGGGTTCAGCCAGTTGGGGCGGTGGCAATGGCATTGGCGGCGCTGCGCCGTTGATGAATACGCCAAGCTTTAACGCTCGCGCCACGGCACAAATGGCAATGAAAGCCCTTCTGCAAGTACTGCCTGATTTAGACGTTCAAACGCTGCATGACAGGGTGGTCGCAAAGAATTTTGATACAGGTAAAAATCTGGTCGAATACCCCACGGCAAAGCTGCAAAGCAAAAAAATAGCGATATTGGGTTATGGCAATATAGGCCGTGAAATGGCGAAACTGGCCAAAGCATTTTCGATGCAAGTCACGGTTTACGCTCGCCATCATCATATGCAGTGGATACTCTCAGAAGGATTTAACTACGCCGCGACCCCCTTTGAGGCGGCAATAGGTGCTGACGTGATAAGCCCGCATCTTGGCT
>JABSOG010000298.1 GCA_013216025.1 Algicola sp.
GTCGAATACGACAAGTGGATAACCGAACAGGTTGCCATGCAGGCCAATGCTAAAGCGCAAGAGCAAAAATTGTTGGGTATGCAAATGTCCAAAGACGAGCTAATGGTACTGGGTGAGAAAGTTTACCTGGGTTCATGTGCTGCTTGTCATCAACCTAATGGTCAGGGTCTGCCGGGTGTATTCCCAGGTCTTAAAGACAGCCCTGTTGCTTTGGGTGATATGAAAAAACATATCGAAGTCGTTGTTAACGGTGCCAAGGGTACTGCTATGCAAGGGTTCGGTAAACAGTTAGGCCTTAAAGAACTCGCTGCCGTCATTACTTACGAGCGTAACGCTTGGGGTAATAATACCGGTGACGCCGTTCAAGCGTCTGATGTTGACGCTGTTATGAAGGGGCAATAGAAATGAGCTATGCGACAGATACACACGATGATCATGACGATCACGACCACAAGCCAACGGGTATAACCCGCTGGTTGTATACCACTAACCACAAAGACATCGGCACCATGTACCTATGGTTCTCGTTCAGCATGTTCTTGATTGGTGGTTTTATGGCAATGATTATCCGTGCTGAATTATACCAGCCGGGCCTGCAAATCATTGATCCTAACTTCTTTAACCAAATGACCACGGTTCACGGTTTGATCATGGTATTCGGTGCAGTTATGCCGGCATTCGTAGGTTTAGCCAACTGGTTAATTCCGATGATGATTGGTGCGCCAGATATGGCATTGCCACGAATGAACAACTGGAGCTTCTGGATATTGCCATTTGCATTCGCGATACTGTTATCTTCTTTGTTTATGGAAGGCGGCGGTCCGAACTTTGGTTGGACGTTCTACGCTCCACTGTCAACGACCTACAGTAATGATTCAACTGCGTTCTTTATCTTCTCAGTTCATATCATGGGTATGTCATCGATCATGGGTTCCATCAATGTTATCGTGACCATCTTTAACATGCGCGCACCGGGCATGACTTTCATGAAAATGCCTTTGTTCGTTTGGACTTGGTTAATCACTGCCTTCTTGCTGATTGCAGTAATGCCGGTACTAGCAGGTACAGTGACCATGATGTTGACCGACAAATACTTCGGCACCGCATTCTTTGATGCGGCCGGTGGTGGTGATCCTGTAATGTTCCAGCATATTTTCTGGTTCTTCGGACACCCTGAAGTTTACATCATGATTTTGCCAGCGTTTGGTATCGTATCAGAGATTATTCCTACTTTTGCCCGCAAGCGACTGTTTGGTTATTCCTCAATGGTTTACGCGACTTCTTCAATCGCTTTGTTGTCGTTCATCGTATGGGCTCACCACATGTTCACCACAGGTATGCCGGTTGCGGCTGAACTGTTCTTCATGTATGCCACGATGCTGATTTCAGTGCCGACCGGGGTAAAAGTCTTTAACTGGGTAGCAACAATGTGGAGAGGGTCGATGACCTTTGAAACGCCGATGTTGTTTGCAGTAGCCTTTGTTATCCTGTTCACCATAGGTGGACTCTCAGGATTGATGCTGGCCATCGTTCCGGCTGACTTCCAGTACCACGATACCTACTTTGTGGTGGCCCACTTCCACTATGTACTGGTGACGGGGGCGATATTTTCGATAATGGCCGCGGCCTACTACTGGTTGCCGAAATGGACTGGACACATGTATGACGAAAAACTGGGTAAAATCCACTTTTGGTGTTCACTGATTTCGGTTAACGTGCTGTTCTTCCCAATGCACTTTGTTGGATTGGCCGGTATGCCGCGTCGTATTCCTGATTACGCGTTACAGTTTGCTGATTTTAACAAGGTCATCAGTATTGGTGGTTTTGCCTTTGGTCTGTCACAGTTGATTTTCCTTTACGTGGTGATCAAGTGTATCCGTGGCGGCGAAAAAGCCACCGACAGGGTGTGGGAAGGGGCGACCGGTTTGGAATGGGAAATCCCATCACCAGCACCGTACCATACGTTCACTACACCACCAGAAATTAAGTAAAAGAGATAGGATAAGATGCAGCAATCAACGCAAGCCAAGAACAGCAAACTGGTCAAGAAATTGGTCGTGATTGTCATTGGCATGTTTGGCTTTGGTTTCGCTTTAGTGCCTTTATACGACATTTTGTGTGAAGTCACCGGCTTGAACGGCAAAACCAATACCATCGCGGCATCTACCGAAAATATCAGGCAAAATAAGTCACGCACCGTCACGGTTGAATTTATGGCAATAACCAACAAAAGCATGCCATGGCAATTCAAACCGGTCGAGCGCCGAATTGAGGTTTACCCGGGCGAAGTGAAGTTGGTTAACTTCTACGCCAAAAACGAGTCAATCAACGATCTGGTCGGCCAGGCGGTACCTTCGGTATCACCGGGTCGCGGTGCCTCTTATTTTAATAAAATCGAATGTTTTTGCTTTAACCGTCAACCGCTTAAAGCGGGTGCAGAAACTTTGATGCCGCTCACTTTTTATATTGATGCCGATTTACCTGATGACATAAACACACTAACATTATCGTATACCATGTATGATGTTACTGCGTCCGTTGCGGGTGAGTCGTCACAATCGAGTCAAACAGGGGAATAATCATGTCTACCAAAGAATATGAGCATTACTACGTTCCTGCACAAAGTAAATGGCCAATCATCGGCGCCGTGGGACTGTTTTTTATTGTTATAGGTGCTGCTTCTCTGGTGAATTCATTCGCCAATGACACAGCAGGATGGGGAGGATATGGGTTGACGCTCGGTCTGTCCATCATCATTTTTATGGTGTTCGGCTGGTTCAAGCAACAAATCGAAGAATCCATGTCGGGCTTGTACAGCGCTCAGCTGGGTGTGTCATACCGTCAGGGTATGGCTTGGTTTATCTTTTCAGAAGTGATGTTCTTCGCAGCGTTTTTCGGCGCATTGTTCTACGCCCGTCAACTCTCTGTGCCATGGCTTGCCGGTGAAGGCAACAACGCCATGACCGGTGAAGTGTTGTGGAATGGTTTCCAAAACATCTGGCCACTAGAAATAATGCCTGATGGTCGCGAAACTAAAGGTATGGCTTGGACTGGCTTACCACTGATCAACACCGTCTTGCTGTTAACTTCGTCAGTGACTTTGCACTTTGCCCACGTTGGTATCGAAAAGGACAAGCGCGGTCAAGCCAAAGTCATGATGGGAATCACCATTCTCTTAGGTCTGGCTTTCTTGTTCTTCCAAGTTGAAGAGTACATAGAAGCTTACCATATGGGACTAACCCTTGATTCAGGCATCTACGGCAGCACCTTCTTCTTGCTGACAGGTTTCCACGGTATGCACGTTACCTTGGGTACTATCATGTTGATAGTGATGTTCTTTAGAATACTTAAAGGTCACTTTACTCACGACAATCACTTTGCCTTCCTAGCTGCAAGCTGGTACTGGCATTTTGTTGATGTGGTTTGGTTAGGACTGTTTATATTTGTTTATATCCTATAAACGCGAAACTTCGTTTCTTTGAGAAGGACCCTTACGGGTCCTTTTTTGTTTGTCTACGACAATTAAGGTCAAAAGCATTCAACACGGAGGCACGGAGATACGGAGAAAGAAAGAGAAAAGCAAAAGCAAAAGCAAAAGCAAAAGCAAAAGCAAAATTATTGCGAGTTAAGGTAACCTTCAATTCAAGTCGGTTTTATCTTTCTGTATTTTTGTCTTTTCCTCTTTCTTTCTCCGTGCCTCCGTGGCTCCGTGTTGAGGCTTTTGATTTTGGCGTAGCTACGCGCGCAGCGCCAAGGCGATAGCCGCCTTTCAATCGACGCCAAAATTGTGTAGAATACGCGCGCGCGTTTTAATGGATATTTCAGAGGTTATTCGCGGTGAAAGGCAATCACATAGGCCGGGGATTCGGCGTGATTAGCCCAAACGCCATGGCACCGACGATAACGATAATCGCGATGACAGAAAATATTAACCTTCGACCGATGAGGGTTGACATTTTGGGCCCGTTGGGATCATTTTTAACCATGATAAACAGCGCACGAAACAAGTTAAACACAACGAACAGTAGTAGTCCTATAATGACCAGTTTTATCACCAATTTGGTATTCTCCAGCAGGTTTTCACAATGATAATCGAAGTGGGATTATACCGTTTTCAATTAAAAACGATACCCGTGCTGGTCACTTTGCTGGCTTTTGCCATCCTCGCCCGCCTCGGCATGTGGCAACTCGAACGCGGCTGGTTCAAAGAACAACGCCTGCAACAAATTGCCGATTTTAAACAAGTCGACAAAATCACCTTTGCCAGCCTACTCAAAATAATAGAACAAAGCGATCCAACCGGCGTCGACGTGACTGTCAACGGCCAGTTTGCTAATCCTTACAGCTGGTTGCTTGACAACAAAGTGGTTAACGGGCAAGTCGGTTACGATGTACTGCTGGCCTTTAAACCCGACAGCACCGAAAGCAAAGAAAGTAGAGAAGGTAGAAACAGGTGGCTGCTGGTCAACATGGGCTGGATCAAGGGCGATTATGCCAACCGCGATGTGCTGCCTGAATTTGCTATTCCCGGCGGCAACGTCACCTTCAATGCTTATGTCAAAGCCAAAGACCTCAGTGCTTTTGCCCTGTCTGACAAATCAGTCAATCACCAGCAATGGCCGCTGCGTACCCAGCAGGTCAATATTGACACCATCGAAAAGCAAAGTGGACTAAACTTTTATCCGTTTATGCTGATTGCTTCGGATACCAAAAAATTTGGTTTTACCCACCACTATCAACCAGTTGTCATGCCGCCGGAAAAACATCATGCCTACGCGCTGACCTGGTTTTTACTGGCACTGGCGATAGTCATCGTATTTATCTTCGCATCACGTATTAAACCCCAAGAGGAACTCACATGAACGGTCGTAAAGGTCTGTTAACTCTATTCGGCACATTTGCTGCGCCATTTGCACTCGCCGCCATTGTCTATCAAATGGGCTGGTTTAATGCTGGCGTGACCAACAAAGGCGAGTTCTTGGATAAAGAAGTGACCCTGAATTGGATTTTGCCTGAAGATGCTGCAGACACCGAATGGAAAATTTTATATCACATTCCCACCAACTGTGACCAAACCTGCACCAACGTATTATTCAGCCTGCATCAGGGTTATCAGGCATTGGGTAAATTGCAAGAAAAGGCGCATCCGGTAGCGATTAGAACCTTTGATACCTCTATCAGCCAACAGCAATTAAAAGAGGGTTACGGTTACATCGAGATCCTCGAACAACAAAGTGAACAACAAACCACCTTGAGCCAACTGTCATCAGATTACGTTTATTTGGTCGACCCTTTTGGCAAAGTAATACTGCGTTATAAAGCAGTAGCCGAAAAACAACAAATGATCATGATCACCAAAGACTGGATAGCCGACTTGAAACGACTGTTAAAATACTCCAGGACCAGTTAGTGAACATAAAATCCATCAGAAAAGTCAGTAGTGTTGCCATTGTGGTGGCGGTTGTTGTGGTCATGCTGGGTGCCTATACTCGTTTAACCGATGCCGGTTTGGGTTGTCCTGACTGGCCGGGTTGTTACGGATTTGTCGGCGTGCCCGAAACTGCCGAACATATCGCACAAGCAGAAAAAGCCTTCCCCGAACGTCCAGTAGAGCCGCATAAAGCGTGGAACGAAATGATCCACCGCTATTTCGCCAGTACATTGGGTTTGCTTATCCTGATCATCTTTTGCCTTGCTGTAATGAATAAAGATCATCATCGCCCAATCAAACACCCGCTCGCACTGTTGGTGCTGGTTATATTTCAGGGTGCGTTGGGTATGTGGACAGTCACCATGAATCTCAACCCGGTGATTGTCATGGCTCACTTGCTCGGTGGTTTCTCTACGTTGAGCTTGCTGTATTTGCTTATTTTGAGGCTTACCCCCTATCGTATTCCCGGTGGCGACAGTCGCATTCGCCCGTTAATGACCATGGGTGTCATTGGCCTAGTCATTCTGATAGTGCAAATTGCACTGGGTGGCTGGACAGCGTCTAACTACGCCGCAACAGCTTGTACGCAGCTGCCTATTTGTGAAGCCGATTGGCTAAACAATCTCGATATTGTCAATGCGTTTTCATTGAAAACCGGTTTAGCCAGTTACGAGTTTGGCGTGTTAGAATATAAAGCAGCAATGACCATTCACGTATTCCATCGCATTGGTGCGATTATCACCGCAGTCTATTTGTTGTGGTTTGCGAGCAAAATCTACCGCAATGCCTCATCCGCGTTATTTAGAAAACTGGCCAGTCTGCTGGCTCTGGTATTGTTCATTCAGTTTGCTCTGGGTGTCAGCAATATCTACTTCCAGTTGCCCGTTGCGGTAGCGGTTATGCATAACATTGTTGCTGTTGGTTTGGTCTTGGTCATGCTGACCATTCTTTACAGTATTTCACGTAAAGCGTGATAACCAGATAGTTTGAGGATAGAAAGATGGCGATTGAAACCACAGTCGATAGCCCCAAGAGAAATTTGAAGGATTTGTTTAACGACTATCTCGAATTAACCAAACCCAAAGTTGTTGCTTTGCTGGTGTTGACCGCTGTAGTCGGTATGATTTTGGCCACCCCTAAAGACCCCAGCATTGGTTTGGTGTTTTGGTCAATACTCGGCATTGGCTTTTTGTCCTCGGCGGCAGCGGCAATTAACCACATTGTTGATTATCAAATCGATGCAAAAATGGCGCGCACCCATAATCGTCCACTGGCCAAAGGCCGGGTGGCGATGAAAAATGCCGGTATCTTTGCCTTTATCCTTGCCCTCGTTGGATTTGCGGCACTGGCATTGTTCGTCAACATGATCACTGCATGGCTGACATTAGCCGGTCTGCTGGGTTATGCGGTTTTCTACACCATGTATCTTAAACGTGCGACCCCGCAAAACATTGTGATAGGTGGATTAGCTGGTGCCATTCCACCACTGCTTGGCTGGACCGCCATGACCGGCGAAATTCACGGTCATGCACTACTTTTGGTGATCATTGTGTTTATCTGGACCCCACCCCATTTTTGGGCGCTGGCTATTCACCGCCGAGACGATTACGCCAAGGTCAACATGCCGATGCTGCCAGTGACTCACGGTATTGAGTTCACCAAAAACGCGATTTTCATGTATACCGTATTACTGACAGTAGTTTGCCTGCTACCCTATTTGGTCGGTATGTCTGGTGTGATTTATCTGGTGGTCAGTTTCGTGTTAAATATTTGGTTTTTATGGTACGCCTGGAAACTCAAATTTGCGCCGCGCGAAAGTACCGCTTGGGACATGTTTAAATTCTCAATCTGGCATCTGATGGTGATCTTTGTCGTCTTGATTATTGACCACTTCTGGTTGATTAACCCCTTATAAAAAATCGCAATTAAAAAGAACAGGTAAAAAGCAGATGCAAAAACTCATAATCGCGCTGGTCGCTATGGCCAGCCTTGCAGCAGGATTGTATTTCTCAGGTATCATGCGCCAAGAAATACCCGTCACCGCCCGGGTATTTGAACCCGTCAGAGCGGTTAAACCCTTTGAATTGACCGATCACAATGATCAACCCTTAACCAATGCCTATTTCAAAGACAAGTGGAGTCTGATATTTTTGGGTTACACCCATTGCCCGGATGTATGCCCAACCACGCTGGCAAAACTGGCAAACGTTTACCCCAAACTCAAAAATGCCGGTATCGACAATGTTCAGGTATTGTTTGTTTCGGTTGATCCCCAGCGTGACACTGCTGAGCGATTAAAGGAATATACGGCTTATTTCAATGAAGAATTTACTTCGGCAACTGGCTTCCACGCCGATTTGTTTCCTTTCGTGCGCAGCCTCGGTTTAATGTACAGCATGACAGAAGACACCACACAAGAAGATTATGCAGTAGGTCACAGCGGTTCGATTGTACTGGTGAATCCACAAGGCGGCCTTCACGCGATGTTTAAACCCATCGAAGAGATTGGCGGTATTCCCAATGTTGATATGGCTATTCTTAAAACCGATTTTCAGACACTGGTTGGACGTTTTTGATACTCCCACCTTCCCCTCTAGAGCGCCGAATGGTTAAATAATCGCCACCAGAATACCGAGAAAGGGTTAAACGGACTTTGATACTCGGCTTTGGCATCCGGCGTCGCCTTGCCTGAATCCATTTTAACGTTCGCGTTTTAGATACTAAACATTCAAGACCTTAACAGAAGCTTACCCCCCTCTCCACCCCTAAGGCAATTAAATCCGACCTTTTTAGACCCCATCAGGGGGATATCAAGATAAAAAGCGCAGATTAATTTGTCACATTCCCAATTACCGAAAATTATCAAAAAAAATAACCAAGCTTGCTTTTCAACAACAAACTTCTGCGCTAAGATTTCCAAATCGCGTTATGGAAAGTGCAATAAGTGCAATAAATGCAATATGCGCATCATAATCAGCAAACAATGGTGAAAAAAGTGCTAAAACGACTCAACAACGTACCTATTCGACAAAAAATTCTTTGGTTCAATACCATTGTGTTGGTCGCAACACTGAGTTTATTGGCACTGTTAACCGCCAATACCCTCAAGGCAGACAAAGAGATTGGCGTCCAGAAACTGGCACTGCAACAACTTGAATTGGTGCAGAATGCCAACTATCAATTCTCTCAGGTGAGATACTGGGCACTGGATCTGTCTGTCAGCTGGCTCAATGAATCCGAAGACAACATGGAGGCCAGTGCAACCGGGCTACGTGAACTGCTAGAACAACTCAAAACGTCTCACCCGGTTGTGGCCGATTCTTTGCTTGAAGGATTAACCAGTTATATCGAGATCAACTTGGAGGCCGTCGACGCTTATGTCGACGGTAACCGGGTCAAAGGCAACTTCCTGCTTAACAATGGCCGCCTCAATGGCACAGATATGATGAAGGCCTTCGATACGCTGTCCAATGAAACCAAACTGCAATTGGCACAATCAGGTCAACGGGTGGTCGATAACAATGCCCGGGTGATGCGCTATGTGATTGGTGGGAGCGTACTGATACTGATCACCAGCAGCCTGCTTTCGCTCTTGCTAGCCCGCCTAATCCGCGAGCCGATTGCTTATGCGGTGACCATTGCCGATG
>JABSOG010000003.1 GCA_013216025.1 Algicola sp.
ATCAGACGCAACAAAGCCACCTCAATGCTGGTGATCTTACAGGTCGCACTAACCTTGATGATCGTATCCAATGCGGTATTCGCCACCCTGACCAGTTTGGCGTTATGGAATCAGCCTACGGGCCTTGCCGAAAAGCAACTGGTTTCCGTGCGCCATCAAGTGTTCGACCCAATTGTGGATGTGGGCGCGATGATCGACAAAGACATTGAAAGACTCAACAAAATTGAAGGCGTCACGGCGACTTTGTTAACGTCAGAGATACCGCTCGACAGTCAGGGTAGTAATGTTCATACGATTTACCTTGATAACAAAGAAGATTCAGAGGAACACCAGATCGAACGTTTTGACAGCTCCGAAGCCTTGCTGGGCATGATTGAATCCACGGTTGTTGAAGGTCGTAACTTCGAACCCAGCGAAGTCGTACGCGGTGAATTTGGACAAGTTAGCAGCAGCGTTGCAGTTGTCATGATAAGTGAAGCCTTTGCTAAGGCCAAATTCCCTGATGAAAGTGCGATAGGCAAAACTTTGTGGCAGAGCCTTGGTGCTGATCCCGTAAAAGTCATCGGTGTATACAGCGACTGGCTGGCCGGTGAAGCGTTAGACAATTATCACACCATGATAAGACCACTGGTCATTTGGCGAACGGATGCCGAGCTAAACTATTTGCTTAAACTCAATGTCGATTGGACACCGCCATTGCTGGATGAGATCACCGATATACTGTATCAGACCCCGGGGCGTTATGTGTCGGTGGTTGAAGCATTGGCCAGACCGAAAAAGCGTATGTATGACGGTCGTGGCAGTCACTCGTTTACCTTGCTGGGCATTAGTGCAATGGCGATGTTGATAACCGGTCTGGGCATTTCAGGACTGATCACTTTCACCGTTAACCAACGTAGAAAGCAAATCGGCATTCGCCGGGCGCTGGGCGGTACCAAAAGACAGATTATCAACTTTTTCATTATCGAGATGAGTCTGTTAACTGCCATGGGCGTGATACTGGGTGTGGTATTGATGGTCGTACTCAACTACGTGATGTCTGACCAAACGGGTAGCCAAAGCGGTATTATGTGGCAACCACTGGTATTACTGATTATAGCGATTTGGGTGATTAACTTAATAGCATCGTGGTTACCGGCTAAAAGAGCGTCTTTGATTGAGCCTGCGATTGTGACCAGAGAGTAACGCGTACAGTGAAGCGAGGCCACATGGAGTGCGTCACAAAAGTTAGCTACGGAGTCAAATTGTACAAGGCGGGTGAATTGTGCCCGCTTGTGACTCTGCGCCTTTACTCTATCAAGACAATCCGTATACTACGGGCCTTTTAAGCCGCAAGTCAGCAAAGAGTCCTGATTATGAGTCATTCCCTCGCAAGTCGTTTCCAAATGGTCGTGGACCAATTGACACAAGGAAACAAAAAACAATTTTCCCAATTGACGGGCAAATCAGCTTCACATATTTATAAAATCTGCCGTGGTTCAAGCCGACCTTCCATGGTTTATCTACAATCTTTATATGACGAATTTAAGGTTGATCTCAATTGGTTACTGACGGGTGAAGAAAGTTCAGGCCAGCAAACCGGTTCATTGCCCAATAAAGACCTGGTTTATGCGCCTTTGTTTGATGTTCAGGCCAGTGCCGGTGGCGGAGCACCTGTACTAAGTGAAGATATCAGCAACAACTTTGCTTTTAACAAGCAATGGCTGTCGTCTCAACTGCGGGTATCTTCAGACAATATCGCTTTTGTTACTGTCAGTGGCGACTCAATGGAACCGACGCTGGATGATGGCGATTTGATTCTGGTGGACATGTCACAACAACAGGTCAACCATGAGGGCATTTTTTTGCTGCAAACCGATAATGGGTTGTTTACCAAAAGGTTAAAGCAAACACGCGATGGTGGTTTGCAAGTGATAAGTGATAATCCGGAGCATTCCAATTGGTTGATTTCAGCTACTGCTGATGAACAAAACCGGGTTGTCGGCAAAGTGGTGTGGTGCGGCCGAACATTGTAAGCGGTTTTTCTGTGGCCTATGTTTAGGGGGGTTCCATCCACGGGTAAAGGCGGTTTTATATAATGTATTACTAGAAGCTTTTACCCAAACATTTTTTGCCTAAACTTAAATCTGAATAACCTTATATTGTCAAAGCCAAATAGACACGTGACCCCCCCAATTTTTTCAATTAATGCGATCTCTAAATCTGAGGAATTATAAAATATGAATAAAACAGCTATCCGAGAAACACTAACAGGTGTGGGCGTAGTGTTATCTCTAATTTTTGTGGCCATGGAAATTCGAACAAATACAGATGCCATCAGAGGTGCAACTATTCAAGGCATTGCAGATCAATATCTTAGCATTACTACTGCTAGTATGAATAATCCTGCGGTACGTATTGG
The DNA here is from genome assembly GCA_013216025.1 of Algicola sp. Lineage (GTDB taxonomy): Bacteria > Pseudomonadota > Gammaproteobacteria > Enterobacterales > Alteromonadaceae > JABSOG01. Next base: position 2,402 of record JABSOG010000003.1, read on the forward strand.
TTGGGCCAAAGCTGCAGCAGGGAAAAGTCATGAACTTACTTTAGATGAAGAGATTGCGTTAAATTGGTACTACAATGGTATTCTTCGAATAGCAGAGAATCGTTTTCGCCAAGTTGAGCTTAGCATCATCAAACTTCATGTTATATCTGGTGGTGCACCTGAGTTTAGAAGTCCTTTCTTTAAAACATATTGGGAAGCCAGGCGACATTTATATGCTCCAGATTTTGCTGCACACGTCAATGAGCTAATACTGCCCCTTTCCAAAGATTCAATAAAACCATTCATCCCATCTAGGCTTAATATAAATGATGAAAATTAACAATTTTTTATTTGTGCCGAGTAACAAGCACTTTGTGCCATTTACCATTTGACCACCGAGTTTTACCAATCAAAAAACTTGCCCCTGTCGGTCGTCCTGACCTCCACTTGATAGGAACTAAAGCTGCAGGTATTCGGGCAATAACAAGGTCGGAGGTGTAAGCCATCCATGGCGGTTCGGCCTGTCGGTCATCCTGACACTCCACTTCACAGGAACTAAAGCTGCAAGTATTCGCTTTTGTTCCTGTTTAGCCAAAAACGCACCTAAAACAAGCGCCTTTTCGATTGGGTATATAGACCAAATCACCACCATGGTTGATCATAATTTGTTTAGATAAGCTTAGTCCTATGCCAGAGCCTTCTTGTTTTGTGGTAAAAAATGGTATGAAAATCATGTCCAGTACATGGGGCTCAATACCACTACCGTTATCAAGTACTTCTACGTAAAGTTGTTGGGCATTATTTTTGTCCAGCTTGATAGTGATGCTGGCTTGTTGATTTTGTGTATCGACAGTGGTGTGTTGATTCTTGTGTTGATTGTTCAGTGCTTCTAGCGCATTTTTAACCAGATTGATCAGTACTTGCTCGACTTGTCCACTATCTAACATGACTAATTGCTGGCATTGGATAGAGAGTGTGAAATTGACTGCTTGCTCATTGAACGCCTGTTGGTATAAACGCTCAATTCGCTGCAAAATAGGGGCTAGATCGCAGGCTTTTAGTTCAGGTTGAGGTAAACGACTGACTTCACGGAAACTTTGAATAAAATCACTTAAAAAATCTGCGCGAGAAATTTGTGTTTCAAGCGCCAATTGTAAGTCTTGCTTATCTTCTTCACTTTGAAAATTAAGTTGTGGTGGTAAAAGGCCAATACAAGTGTGTGCGATTGATGCTAATGGCGCGACTGAATTCGCCACTTCATGGGTCAGCACTTGGGTTAATTGTTTATAAGCTTTTTGTTCCCGGTGCTGCAGCATTTCGTGGATAGACTGCAAGGTGACAATTTTTAACACCTTGCCTTGAATTTCAGCGAGACTTATATGTAGGCTAAGGGTGTCTTTTTTCTCGCCGTTAAGCCATTGTACGCAGCCCCGAAAATTTTTATCATTGCTGAGAATAAGCTCGCCAATATGCTTGATGTCGCTCAACTGGGTGACTTTTTTGCCTAACAATTTTGCCAATGCTGGATTTAACTCAATAATATTACCTTGTTCTTCGCAAACTAAAACGCCCAAATCGATATGAACTAATAATGCGTTTAAAAATTCACTTTGCTTTTCAGCATTAAAACGTGCCTGCTGCATTTGGTTTTTGACGCGCTCAAAGTATTGTCGCATTGGATGGTTTTCACTATAACCTAAGGTGCTATCACCATGGGCTAAAGCTTTGATCACTTGTAAGGGTTGCCGGGATTGTTGTTCAAATTGCGAAATAAGCGCAGCAATCAAGACAAAAGCAATTATCGAGAATAATAACAAGGTTGCTGAAAAACCACCATCAACATAACGGATGGTTATTATTATTATACTGACAATTAAGGCGATAAGGTTGGCCGTTAACAGGAGTTGTTGGCGTAATGTCATAGTACCTTCTTGGCTAAAAATAAATGTGAACTGACCCATTTGTTTCTACTGTTTTTGGCCACACCATGGCCTTTATAAAGATGCGCAGCCGATTTATCAAAGGTCATATTTTTCGAGTCGACGATACATGGCGCCGCGAGTAAGCCCCAACGCTTTCGCCGCTTTACTGACATTACCTTGATGATGTTTTAAAGCTGCTCGCACTGCACGTTGTTCAAGCGTTTCTAAATTAAAGGTATCGAAATTAAAGGTATTAGACTGTTCATTGTTACTTATTTCGCTTGAAATATCGTCAAATGGTGTGCTTATTTGAGCAATGGTACTGAAATTGGTTATTGAGCTAATATCGAGTACATCATCACTGAGGATAACGGCGCGTTCAATCGCATGGGCTAATTCTCGTACGTTGCCCGGCCATTTATAGCTAATAAGTGCCGCCATATCGTTTGGGGTTATGGTGAGTTGTCGTTTATATTTTTGGCAAAAATGCTCAAGGTAGTACTGCACTAATAATGGAATATCGTCTTGGCGTTCACGCAAAGGCGGTAAACGAATTTCTATCGTATTGATACGATAGAGTAAATCTTGTCTAAATCGACCTTCAGAGACCGCTTGTTGTAAATTCTCATTGGTGGCACAAATAAGACGAATATCAATATCAATAACGTTAGTGCCGCCAACAGGGGTGATTTTCCGGTTTTGCAGAGTAGCGAGTAGTTTTGCTTGCTGACTTAGGGGGAGATTGCTTAGTTCATCTAGAAATAAGCTGCCATCGTGAGCAAGTTCGAAATGGCCGACCCGGTCGTTTTTGGCATCGGTAAACGCGCCCTTTTTATGACCGAATAATTCACTTTCAAATAGGCTTTGGGAAACCGACCCCATATCTAAACTGATCATTGCTTGATGGCTTCGTTTACTTGCCAAATGCACGGCGTGCGCCACCAATTCTTTGCCAGTCCCTGACTCGCCAGTGATCAAAATATTGGCATCGGTTTGTGCTGCTTTTTCGATTGTTTCAAAAACCTTCTGCATCGTCGCACTTTGACCGAGTAATTTAAATTTCTGATCAGAAATCGCTTGGTTTAAACCTTGTGTTCTGCGGGTAAGTTGGCCAATTTGTTGTTTGTCTTTTGCATGAGAAAATGCGGCTGCAATAGCGCCAAGCAGTTGTTCATTTTTCCAAGGTTTAGTAATAAAGTCCGCAGCACCTGCTTTGATTGCATCCACGGCTATTTTCACATCGCCATAGGCGGTCATAAATACCACGACAACAGCAGGGTCTTGCGCAATTATTTTTTTAAGCCAATAGAAGCCTTCTTTGCCGCTAATGGCATCACGGTCAAAGTTCATGTCGAGTAAAATCACTTCAATTTTTTCATCAACGAGTATTTTTATAATGTCGAAAGGGTTATTGGTGGTGAGCACTTTTTGATAGTGCTGTTTGAGCATAAGCTTTACAGCAACAAGGATATCTCGATTGTCGTCAACAATTAAAATTGAACCCGCTTGTTTCATTGGAAAATCCTATTGATTTTTGGCACTTCACCGGTAGGAGCGCCGTCTCGGCGCGATATTGGCCGCAGGCCAATCAAAAACAAGGATCGCGGCGAGGACGCTTCGCTTCTGCCGCTCCTACCAAGTTGTTAACCTGTTTGATTGGTGTCGACTTTTCATTAGATTACTTACTTTCAAATAAAATGTCCATAAATGGACAGTTTGTTGTTTGAAAGTGTTCTATAAATGGACGCTTATCAATGACCATAAACCTTTAGCTTTTCTTATGCTCTTGTTATTAAACAATATTTTTAGTTGGCATCATATTTGTAAGTATGTGAGAACGCTCATCAAGTCACTGGAAGTCACATGGACAAAAAAATTACAGGTCAATCAAGGTTCAATAAGTTAAAGATTGGCGTATCACTGGGTGTGTTTTTTCTGATTGTTTTTACTGTGTATGGTGTTAGTCAATCGAATTCTATTGGCAGAAGCCACAAAGTAAACTTAGACAGTTTAACGATTAGCTCTGTTAATCAAGGCACATTTGTTGATGCATTGAGTTTACGTGGTCAGGTAGTGCCCAAATCAACAGTTTACTTAGATTCTATTGCCGGTGGCCAAGTAGAACAAAGGTTTGTTGAACAAGGTGAATTTGTTGAAAAAGGTCAGCCATTAGTGCGTTTAAATAATACCAATTTGCAGTTGGATGTGATGAGCAGAGAAGCTCAATTCACCGAGCAATTAAATTTTTTACGTAATACCCAGATGAATATGGAAACAAATCGTTTAAACCTTCGTCGTGATTTACTGGAAATTGAATTAAAAATTAAGCATTTACAGCGCCGACAAAAACAAACAGAGTCTCTGGTCGCAAAGGGATTATTGGCAAAAGACAAGTTGGCTGAGATTATCGATGACTTAACTTATTACTTAGCCAGAAGAGCGTTAACCATTGAGCGTCAAAAGCAAGAAAATAGTATTCGTAAAGTCCAAGTAGAGCAGCTAGAAGACAGTGCGAAAATGCTCGAAAAAAACTTAATGTTTGCACGTAAAAACTTAGATAACTTGTTAATTAAAGCGCCTGTAAGTGGCATTTTAAGCGAATTTAATGTTGAAATTGGTGAATCAAAAAGTCGTGGTGCGCGTTTAGGGCAAATCGATATTTCTGATGAATATAAACTTGTCATGCGTATGGATGAGTTTTACTTAAATCAAGTGCAAACAGATATGACAGTGTCGGTGAAGCACGCTGATGCAACAGTCATCGCGGCGGTGAGTAAAATTGATAGCCGTGTTAATCAGTCACAATTTCTAATTGAAGTCGATTTACCCAGTACTATCAAGGGGATTAAACGCGGCCAAAGTATTGATGTTGATTTGATGCTTGCTGATGTCAAAGACAAGGCAATATTGCTAAATCGAGGGGCATTTTTTAGTACTTCTGGCGGTCACTGGGTGTTTGTCGTCGCAAAAAATGGTGAGTTTGCCACACGACGTAGTATTCGTTTGGGTAAGAAAAACCAACATTATTTTGAAGTGCTGTCTGGTTTAGAAAAGGGCGAACAGGTGATCACCTCAAGCTATAAAAACTTCGACCAAGCTCAACAACTCAATTTACAATAAACTAACCCAATAGCACTTTGTTTTTTGCCACTACGTGGCACTGAATAAAGCGGCCTAAGCCGATTTATTAAAAGGGACAAATCATGATTACACTAAATAATTTAAGCCGAATATACCGTACCTCAGATGTTGAAACTACCGCGCTTAATCAGATTAATTTAACGGTAAATGAAGGTGAGTTTATTGCTATAATGGGACCGTCTGGATGTGGTAAGTCAACCTTGCTTTCTATACTTGGTATGTTGGATTCACCATCAAGCGGTTCTTATCAATTTAATGGTGAAGATATTGCTGATTACAGCGAAGCGCAATTGGCACAACTACGTAAAACATCAATCGGTTTTGTTTTCCAAAGTTTTAATTTGATTGATGAATTAACGGTCTATGAAAATGTTGAATTACCACTGCAGTATTTAAAAATTTCTAAAGCCGCGCGCAAAGAACGTGTAGAAGCCATTTTAAAGCGAATGGCTATTGACCACCGGGCTGACCATTTACCGCAACAATTGTCTGGTGGCCAACAACAGCGAGTGGCGGTTGCCAGAGCAATGGTAAGCAACCCGAAATTAATTTTAGCGGATGAACCCACCGGAAATCTGGATTCTAAAAATGGTGACGCAGTCATGGCTATGTTAAGAGAACTAAACCAAGACGGTACAACCGTGATCATGGTGACACACGCCGAAAAAGAGGGCAATTATGCCGATCGATTGGTGCGTTTATTAGACGGTCAAATCATGCTAGATAAAGCCACTCAAACCATAAACAAGGATGAGGTTGCCTAGCATGTTGATAAATTATTTTACTACCGCCACGCGGGCGTTCAAAAAAGACAGTCAACATTTTCTATTAAACGTATTTGGGCTTAGTGTTGGTCTTGCGGCCGCTATTTTAGTGGCTTTGTTTACCCTGCATGAGTTCTCTTATGACCGCCAACAGCCCGATGCTGAGCGGGTGTATCGTATTGCACATGATTTTTCCAAGATAGGCATGGGTAGCGTGCGGAACACCCACTACAGGAACTATGAGATATCGTTAAAACATAGCCAGGTAGAAGACGCATTCGTCTTATCAGGGGTAGGAACGGACAAGAAGACTAATGTACAGTACCAAGGCCAAGGCTATAAGCTAACTGATATTTTCGGTGCTACGCCCAATATTGAAGACTTTATCAATATAAGCACTTTAGCAGGAGACCTACAAATCGTTTTGACCACACCTGATACCTTGGCTTTGAGTGAGTCTGAAGCATTACGTATTTTTGGCAAGACCGATGTCATTGGTGAAACATTGCTATATGAAGGTGGTCAACACACGCTAAGAGCGGTATTTACAGACTTACCACAAAACACACATTTTGCTTTTAAGGGCTTGGCTTATAAAGAACATGACCCAGCGAACGCTTGGGATTTTTCTAACGCTATTTACATAAAACTAACGGCGCAGGCCGACTTCAAAGCCTATGAGAAATTGTTGGATGAGCAAGCTGTTGCGCATCCAAGTATGGGCAAAATGCCGTTGTCTTTAGTGCCTTTGGTTGATTTGCATTTTACCGCAAAGTCTAAGACCGAATTTAAAAAAGGGGGAGACAAGCAAAATGTGATGATTTGTGTTGGCCTAAGTGTGTTACTCATTTTAATTGCGAGCTTTAATTTTATTAATATGACCATCGCGCAGTCTACCAAGCGAGCCAAAGAAGTGGGGGTGCGTAAAGCATTAGGGGCGACTAAATCTCAGTTAGTGGTGCAGTTTTTGTCTGAATCGGTGCTCTTGTCTTTGTTGGCAACAGTCATTGCCTGCTCATTAGTCGAACTTATGTTACCCGGTTTTAATGGCCTAGTGGGTCGTGAATTAACGTTAGACTATCGCTCATCGTTCAGTATGGCGATTGTCTTAATGTCACTATTTGTGGGGATATTTGCGGGTTTATACCCGGCATTGTTTATCTCTTCGTTTAGTGCAAAACGGGTGTTAAGTGGCGATTTGCAGCACGGTAGTACGGCGACTTTAGTGCGTAAATGTTTATTGGTATTGCAGGCGACTATCTCTATTGCGTTGATCATAACAACCGTTGTCATGAATCAGCAGTTGGCTTACTTACAAAGTATACCGCTTGGTTACGAAACAAAGCAGCGTTTAGTGATCTCAGAGATACCAGCGGAACATGTTTATGCCAAAGATACCCCGTTACTGCTAGATAAACTTAATAACATTGAAGGTGTTCACCAATCAACTGTTTTAGGTTATTACCCCACCGAATCGCCTTTTTTTGGCGTTGACCTGATTTGGCCCAATGGCGAAAAGTCAAATGGTGCGATACCCATTACTGGCTCCGGGTTTAATATCGTCGAGGGGCTTGGACTCAAGTTATTGGCGGGACGTGATTTTAGTGCTGAATTTTCCGGCGATTGGTTTGCTAAAGCTTCTGAGTCAAATAAAGGGCATGTTGGCGCTATCATAACTCAAAGTGCTGCCAAACAAGCGGGTTTTAGCAATGTTGCAGATATCATAGGCAAAACCATTTCTGATCCAAATCCACAATTTACGACTGACTTGCACGTAGTTGGCGTGGTTGCCGATATCATTATAGCCAATGGGCAAACAGAGTTGATCTTTATGGCAGGCTACCCGAATACTACTGTCTTTAATGTTGTTATGACTATTGATGTGCAAAACTTGCCCTATATTCAACGCCAAGTTGTTGAGTTGATTGGCCAGCATACTAATACCTTCGAACCTAAGATTGATTTGTTAGTTGATAGCTATAAGGCGGTATATCGCGATGACGAACGCATCTCTCAAATAGTGTCTATTTCTACCTGGTTAGCCATAGGTTTAACCCTGTTAGGCACTTTTGGTATGGCCGCATTTTCTGTATTACGCAGACAAAAAGAAGTGGCGGTTCGTAAGGTACTCGGCGCCTCTGTGTTAAGTATTGTTAACTTGCTTGCCAAAGAGTTTTTACTCCTGGTATTGCTGGGCATAATGTTCGCATTCCCATTAAGTTATTGGTTAATCACTGATTGGTTAATGAACTTTAATCATAGAGTAGAACAATCTCTGTGGGTTTATCTTGCCGCTGCCGGCTTTGTTGGCACAATAACTTGGTTAACCGTGGCAAGTTTAGGGTTTAAAGCGGCCAGCACCCGGCCTTCATTAATCTTGCGTTATGAGTAATTCGTTTGACGATTCGGCGCTATAGAAGGTATTTCAATGGATGAAGTGCCTTTTTTGTTCAGGGATGAACTTATCCTGATGCGCCATGGATGGTTTGGCATCAAAATGTGCGGTATGCCAGCGACGGCCTTCACCCAGAGTGTTGCAAAAGTCTGTAAAGGGCAACGTAGGGGCTATGCCCCTGTGCTTGCCCTATTATGCATCTTGTTTATATTCAATCGGTTCACGAGAGGATGGGCAATCACGGGGGATTGCCCCTACGTTTTCAATTGGACTTTTGCACCGGCCTCCACGCAGGGTGTCGAAAAAGTCGATTGCGACTTGCGTAGGTCGGGGTTGAACGGTGAATGACCCTTAATTCAACGCCCCACCATCCACCCTGCCAAAAAAACCGCATAACCATGCAAAATCAAGGTTATTTATTCCCGCTAGACAAAACGCCTGAAGTTTCCACTTTCACAACTCCTATATAAACTAGCTTGATGAATCCAATCCTTCGTCTAAAATTTATTTACTCACGGAAGAGCGACGCTTAATTTAACGCAAAAATTTGTTCGATAAAAGTGCAAAAAACAAGGAAGCGCCAAAAATAAACCGTTTTATAACAAGTATATGGTAACATTCGCGCCGTTAGAATAAGAAGAATACCAAAGATATCGGCAGGTTACAAAGTGCAGGTACAAGGTGTCAGGAAGTTGCTTTGCAGCAGTGAATACGGATGAATAAATACCCATGGAAGAGTATGAGGCTGACTTCGATAAAACGACAAAAGACAATCCTTTACTATATTCAGGAAGAACTATGAGTAGTATTACACAGAAAAAAAACGATAAGCCGTGCGAGTCACGGCGCAATTTCTTGCTGGCGGGGGCCACCACCTTTGTCATGGCCAGTATGCCGGGTATTTCCAGCGCAGCCAATTTGCTGGTAAAAGAGTACCCAAGGCACAAAATCGGCCAAATCAGCCAACTTCAAACCAATAAACCCATGGATTTCCAGTTCCCCCCAAGCAATCCGATCTCAACCTTTGTGTTGGTCAAACTCGGTGAACGGGCCGGAGCCGGTGTCGGCAAAGACAAAGACATTGTTGCATTCAGCAATTTGTGTACCCACATGGGTGGTCCGCTGAACGGATCTTATAAGTCTGAGCATAAGGCAATGGGACCTTGTCCCCTGCATTTGACAACCTTTGATTTGACCCGCCATGGCATGGTGATTGCCGGACACGCAACCGAAAGTCTGCCTCAGGCAAGGCTCGAAGTAGACGGTGATGACATTTATGTCACCGGGATCATGGGCTTGATATACGGCACCCAAAGTAACCCAATGGCTTGGACGTAAGGAATTTAAACAATGAGTGAGAAACCCCATTACGTACCCCCGTCGTACGTACCTATACCACCGAAAGACGCCGAAGTTTTTACCACTGCCTGCGACTACTGTATTGTCGCCTGTGGTTATAAAGTCTATCGTTGGCCTGTCGGCAAAGATGGTGATGAAAAAGGTAATAACGCCTTCGACGTCACTTACCCTGCAATGCCGATGACCGGCGCCTGGGTCAGCCCCAACCAGCACAACGTGGTGACCCATAACGGCAAACCGTACAACGTTGCTATTGTTGGTGACAAAGACACCAAAGTGGTTAATGTCGGCGGCGATCACAGTATTCGCGGCGGCACTATTGCCAAAAAATGTTATAACCCCGATACAGATACCCGTGACCGTTTGCTTTTCCCCCAAGTTCGAGTTGGCGGAAAATTGCATCGCATTTCATGGGACGACACCATCGAAATTATGGCCGAAGTTTCGAAGTATGTTATCGAGAAAAAGGGCAAAGCTGGCTGGGGCATGAAAATGTTCTCCTACAACTTCTGGGAAAACACCCACGCTTTGACCAAGTTGGCCTTTCGCGGCGTAGATACGCCAGCGTGGGCAGTACATGACCAGCCCACCGGTCACGGTCCGGACACCCCGGGCATGTCTGATGCAGGTATCGACAACTTCTCTGCCAGTTACGAAGATTGGTCCAAAGCTGACGTTATTCTGATGGTCGGCACCGATCCGTTTGAAGCCAAAACCATTTTATTCAACCAATGGATGCTCAAAGGTATTCGTGAAAACGGCATGAGAATCATCTCGGTTGTGCCACGTAGAACTCAAGGCGTTGCCTATGCAGAGCAACACAACGGTATGTATCTGGAAATAAATCCGGGTACTGATGTACTGTTGCTTAATGCGATGGCGCGTATCATTGTCGAAAACGGTTGGGAAGACAGCGAGTTTGTTAACAAATGGATCAACAACAAGGCCGAGCGCGACAAAGAAGTTTTTCAGGCCGATGGTTTTGAAGATTACAAAGATTGGATCCTCAAGTACAAATATGCCCGTTTGGATATTGCCGTGGAAAAAACCGGTATTCCGGCGGATCAAATCCTCAAGGCCGCTGAGATTCTTGCCAAGCCTAATGACGATGGTACGCGTAAGAAAGCCTCTTTTGCGATGGAAAAAGGCCTGTATTGGTCAAATAACTACGGCAATACTGCCGCTATCACCGCTATCGGCTTGATTTGTGGTGCTGGTAACCGTCCGGGTCAGGTGATTTCTCGCTTTGGTGGACATCAGCGCGGCATGATGCCTGGTGGACAGTATCCAGAGCACGCAGCACCAGAGAAATTCCCTGGTTGGCGTAAACAAGGTCTTGATGTTGACCGCTGGGCAGAAGAAGGCAATCTTGGTTTTGTTTGGGTCATTGGCACTAGCTGGATCCAGGCCATGACGGCATCACGCAGATTGGAAGAACGGCTTCGTCGTTTCACCCATCAGCACAGCGTGCAGCCAACAAGAGTAGACAAACAGCACCTTATCGACACCTACAAAAGAAGGGTCGACGAGGGTGGCATGTTGATGGTTAATCAGGACATCTATCCGGTTGCGCCAATCAACACCGAACTGGCCGATTTGGTCTTACCTGCCTCAGGTTGGGGTGAAGAAGACTTGACCCGTGCCAATGGTGAACGTCGAATTCGTTTGTATTCCAAGTTTAACGATTCTCCGGGCGAATCACTGCCAGATTGGAAAATCGCCGCACTGTTTGCCCAGAAAATGGGTTACGAAGGCTTTGACTGGAAAGACAGTAATGCAGTGTTTGAAGACGCGGCGTTTTACAACAAAGGTCGTCGTACCAGCTATGTTGCCTTGGTTGAATACGCTCGCCTGCATGGCCGCCGTGCGCACGAAGTACTGCGTGACTATGGTACAACGGGTATTCAAGGACCGATTCGTTGGGAAAACAACAAATTGGTGGGTACTTCACGCTTGCACGATTCAACACTAAAAACCGGTACTGCGACTGGATTAACGGCTATCGACCCGCGTTGGTTGCGCAAGTTCAAAACCAAAACTGGTCGTGCCAACCTGTTAAAACCTACTTGGGAAACCTTTGGTGATTACTGGGAGTTCATGAAACCCAAAAAAGACGAACTGTGGGTAACCTCAGGACGCATCAACGAAATTTGGCAATCAGGTTATGATGACCAAATTCGTCGTCCGTACTTGCGTCAACGTTGGCCTGACAACTGGTTGGAAATCCATCCGGATGATGCCAAGGCCCGTGGCATTGAAAACGGCGACATGCTCGAAATTTCACACGATCAGATCCCAATCGAAGTCGGTGGTTACAGCCATAGCGCAGCCGACCGTAAACTTCAGGGGGCAACGCCGTTCCGCGCGAATGCCGATATCGACCAGACAGACGAGTTGGCACAAGTGATTGATCCTGATCATACCGCATCACGGGGTATTACCGCTTTGTCGATGGATAACGCCGATTTGACTGAGCCTGATGAACTGCTGAGTATGGTAGCGCCAGTTGAAACGGAAGTCGTTAATAAACTTAGGCAGCCTGATCCGGTGTCTGATCCGAGTCAAGACTTGGATGATCCGTTGATGAGTAATTTGGAATCGGGTTTGGGTTTGCGTTGGGAAGATGTTAAACCGATGTTGTTCAGCGAAATGATGAAAAATGGTCAAATCGAAATGGACAGCGCTAGCTTTAAAGCCGTGGCATTGGTTACCGACAACGTTAAAAAAGGCGTGACATTCACCTACTTTAACGTGACCACCAAAGGCCGTGCGGCCAACTCACTGTGTGGCCGAGTTAACGATCCGATTAGTCAACGTCCGCGCTATAAAATAGCACGGGGTGTGGTTAAGAAGATTGGTGAATCTGACTTCAAACATTCGGCTGAAATGATGAGCTTTAAATCGAGGGCGATTAAATCATGACAACCTACAAAGCCATAGGCACTTTGAAAACACGGCACTTGTTGCTGGCGATAGGTGTTGTGTCGATGCTCGGTTGCAGTGCGACACCCGCAGACGAAAACATCGATTACGGTGACGAGGTCGACACGCCAGACGTGATGATCCAAGACACTGACGGCAAAACCACCCATTACGGTGATAAAAACTACGGCTTGGCTGCCGATGCCAAAGAGCATGATCAGCAAAATAAACCTGATCTGCTTGAGCAAAGGGTAGCCAGTAGTAAAGCCCAAGTTGCGCATCAGCCAGTGCGACAGGTCACACCGACTGCGCCGGCGAAAAGCCAAGTCAGTGCGTCGCAGCGGGTTGCACCAATGCCTGCCAAAGCTGAGCCAGTGGCCAAAGTGAAAAAGCCAAAGCCCAAAGTAACGCAAGAGCAACGACTCAAGCGAGACAGCGCATTAGAAGTTTCTGATCCGCTACTGGGCGAAGTTGATCCGGGTTAAATTGCCGACTATCGTCCTAAAACTTACATCCATCGGCAATTGCTCCATGCATTGCCCTAATAAGCACTTCCATGTGCAAATGTGAGATTTCAGGATACCGCTACGTTCAAGCACAGCAGCGGCTGCCGAGTGGAACTTCGCTCACTTTTCAATAAATTGAAAAGGCGGTACATCCGTGTACCGTATATCCAGTGCCTGAACCAATCAACAGACACCTATTAAAACAAGTAAGGATTAACCCATGAGTACCTTATCTCCATCAAAGGAGTTTCCGCTCAATATCGCCGACCAACCGCCCGGGCTTTTGGTGACTGAAGACGCCGAGTTTGGTTTTTGCGGCCAGCTCAAATCAGGCAGTAACCTGTCGTTCGGCACTGCCGGTGCCATGGGGTTAGTGACAGCGGCTTTTACCACCAGCGTGTGGATAAAACTCGACGATTTGAGCTGTGCCATGACATTTGCAGCCGATCACGGTTGGGCTGTATTGGCCGGAGGAAAGTTGCAGCTGGTGGGCGGTGAGGCAGTGGCTGGATTGATTGCCGGGCAATGGCACTATGTGACCTGGCGTGTTGATGACTGCAACAATCAGCTTTACCTTGATGGCAGTCTAATCCAAAGCGTTACGGTGACCAAAACGCCATGTTTGAGCGATGCGCAGGCACTTGAGTATGTGGTTAGTGCTAGTGAAGCATTGGTTGCCCATCAGCATTTTTATGGACATGCACTGACCCCACCCGAGATCATGCTTGACCGGGCATCGCGTTTGCCATCGGCCGCCAGCTCATTCACCCAGTATTATCCGCTGGACTTTAAAGTGAGCAATATCGACACCGGCGCATTTGCTGGTTATCCAGATAACAACTTGTTTATTGTCGACAGCACCGCCGACGAACTTATCACCCAGCAGTTGAACATCTGCAACGCCAGTGATCAGGTCATACATTTTGAACCCTTTGCCGCCGAATTGCCCATTGAAACCAACCATCATTTGTGTTTGAGCATTCGCAATGCGGTGTTCACTCAGCCCGGCAAAAACCCGCAGATAACCGCCCTGAGAGAAGACCCAGATTGGCAGATTGTGCGGGCAGATAATGCCGACCCACAAGATGGCTGTTGGTTGATTTACTTGCGCTGTCGTAAGACGTTGGTGCTGGCGGCGAATGCGTCACAAGATTTTGAATTCAAATACCACAGTGCCGACGGTGCACTCGGTGCTCGCAGCACCCGCATGTTGCTGTCTTATCAGGGTTTGCGCTTTGACTTTGGCGGTGACATTCAGGGCGATAGAAACAAGCGGCTGGACATTCTTAACCTGTCGTCGAACAACGCCTACATTGGCCGTATGAACGACAGCATCAACAACGCCGATAAAAAAGTGGATGACCTCAAAGACAAGATCAATCAACAACTCGATAGTCTGACGGGCGGTAGCGATACCACGCTAAAAGATCTTAACGAGCGGATCACCGGGTTGGATACCGAGCAGGAATCTCGCTATTCGTTGATCAGTGCCCGGGTTGAGTCGCTGGAAACCGGTTATCCGCTGCGGGCTTATCATGATGCCCCGCAAACCACCATTTGTAATGAACGAGGCGAGTTGAACATCTATTTGTACAACCGCTCAGAATCCACTGTGGTTTTGAGTGCTGATGCACAAATCAAACTGCGCCTGCCCTTTGGAGACAAAGCTTCGGACTTGGGCCAAACCCATGTTGAAAACGGCAGTGCGGTGGGCGTCACCGTCAACGGCACCAGCGCTAATGGTTTTGCTAAGCGCACCAACCCGACCAACGGTGCTACAGTTTACCAATGGTCACCGGGCCAACAGACTGAGTTGTCTAGAGGAAATGCCGTGATATTGTGCATCGACAACCTACTACCCAATGCCGCCATCGGTACCAGCTTTATCGATATCACCCTAAAAGGCATTGTCGGTTGTCAAGATGTCACTATGACTGTGGCCGTGACCAAGCAAGACCCGACATATCCCAATGGCATTATCGTCATGTGGAGCGGCGTGGCGGAGCACGTGCCCACAGGCTGGGCAATATGTGACGGACGTTATGGCACACCTGATTTGCAAGACCGCTTTATATTGGCCTGTCCTAGTGGCGTTGCGCCGGGCACACAAGGGGGCAGCCACAGCTATTCACTCAGTGGCAGCCAACTGCCTACCCATACTCATACAGTTAATGACGGCGGTCATAGTCATGCCATTACTGACCGGGGGCACACCCATCAAAACGGCTTGTCTGCTCGATTGTCTTCGACCGATGTCGATGATGACAGCTTGCCAATATATGCCCGCAACAAAACCACCAGTCAAAACAATACCAGCTCAGACACTACCGGCATCAGCATCAACAGCAGCGGTGCTAACATCACCGTGGCAAGTGCTGGGAGCAGTGGTAGCATCGACAACCGGCCTGAGTACCATACGTTGTACTACATCATGAAATTGGGCGATATCGCTTTGCAGGCGCAGCAAAACGATGATGATTCGGGCACTGACAGCGTCTCGCCAACGGCTTCAACCGGGGGCAAGAAGCGGGTCGTGCGCAGAAGGCGGCGGTGAAGCACCAAAACGGCATGACTCAAAAAACAAGCAACAAAACAAGGCTCAATGGCCTGGGTGACATCATTGTTCACCGGGTCGACATTGGTAATGAGAGCAATGGAGAAACAGGCATTGCCAAGACGTTGGCCGAAGGGGCCAAACCGACCACCAGAGCCGAGTTTGATTTTGAGCGCAGAGTTTTCGCCTTTTTAACCGAGCACTGCCCGCAATTTACCGCCCGGCCACAGGTGTATGTCAGCGAAGCTAACTATATGTTGATGTCAGACCTTGGCACATCGCAACCAACAAGCGAACGGGTTTATCCCATATCGCTGGCCGATTCCATGGCACAATTACACTGTGCATCACAGGGGCTGGGGCAGCAATTTGGCCAAGCCACCGAGGCCAATCAAAAGACCAAGTTTTCGATTGAACAATGCCTGTCTTTTGCCCAAACGGGCCAGACATTGCTAGGCAACATCCTGCGTCAGGTCTGTCATGAAAGTGCCGATACAATGCTGGATTTAAGTGAAGGTGTTTTCAAACAAGTCTTAAACCCCGGCCCATTTGGCGCCGTTATCCACCATGATTTGGCAGCGCCAAGGCAATGGATTAATACACGCGATCAGTGTTATCTCATCGATTTTGAATTGGCAAAATACACGCATGTTTTGCTGGAGCTAAGCCGCTTACAATTGGGGTCATGGGAGCAAGATCGTCAAAACCGCTCAAGCTATAAACTCAAGCGTTGGGCAGTGCCAGAAGCGTTTATCAATCACTACAAAAACCGGTTGTTTGAAGGGGGGCAATTTGCCGAGCTGCAACAGGATTTTGCAGGGCAACATCAGCAGGCTCTATTGTTCACGCTGCTGCTTAACCTTGGCGTGTTGGACGTTGCTCAGGAGAAATACGGTTCGGCTGAGCCCCTTGGGGCCTGCATTGTTGCTTTGTTGGACGCTTATCTTGAAGGGGCCTATTTTGAGGTTGATGGTGAGGGCGATGATGAGATTGAGCAGTATCGTGAAGTGAATCGGGCTATTGAGCGGGCTGGCCAGAGGATTAGTGTTTGATTGATGGTGTAGTGGATAAATCGGCCATCAGTACCTGATGGCCTCTTTTTATTTGAGTTTCGAGCGTATTTGCCAGAAGCTTAAGAAATTACAGTTGTGTCGTTCTTGTCCGGTATTTGCTCGGCGTTCACCGACGCCAAGGTATCCAACGACCAACGAGGTTTTGCTTTAATACTCAAAGAGGCTGTTTGATTGGCCTTTAAACGCTGTAATCCTGCAAAAGCTATCATCGCGCCATTGTCTGTACAAAACTCGGTGCGCGGATAAAATACTTCACCTTTTTGTGCGGTCATCAATGTTTGCAGTTTTTCTCGCAAATAGGTGTTGGCACTGACACCGCCTGCCACGACCAAACGGTTTATGCTGGTTTGTTCTATCGCCCTGCGACATTTAATCACCAAGGTATCTGCCACTGCCTGTTGAAAGGCGTGGGCGATATCGGCTTGTGTTTGTCTATCGTTTCCTTCTGCCCGGATGGTATTAGCGGCGGCGGTTTTTAATCCGCTGAAGCTGAAATCTAATCCGGGTTTGTTGGTCATGGGTCGAGGGAATTTAAAGCGACCTGGCACACCTTGTTCTGCCAATTTGGCCAAACGGGGGCCTCCTGGGTAATCAAGGCCCAGCAACTTGGCGGTTTTGTCAAAGGCTTCACCAGCGGCGTCATCTACCGACTCGCCTAAAATGGTGTATTCACCAATATTGTCGACCTGCACCAGCATGGTGTGACCGCCCGAAACCAACAACGCAATAAAAGGAAAAGCTGGAATATTTTCTTCGAGCATTGGGGCGAGCAAATGCCCTTCCATATGATGCACCTCAACCGCTGGTTTGCCCCAAGCGTACGCAATACTGCGGCCAATAGAGGTGCCAACCAGTAATGCGCCTACAAGGCCCGGACCGGCCGTATAAGCTATCGCATCTATGTCGTCTTTGGTACAATTGGCTTGCGCCAACGCAGCCTTAATCAACGGAATGGTTTTTCTGACATGATCCCTCGATGCCAGCTCTGGCACTACGCCGCCGTAATCGGCGTGAATAGCAACCTGAGAATAGAGTTGATGTGACAGCAAACCTTCGGCATCGTCATAAATGGCGATACCGGTTTCATCACAAGAGGTTTCGATACCTAACACTCGCATAGTATTGACCTGATTTGTAGTTGCATGGAATTGAACGTAGTTGCTTATATAAAGAGCAAGGCGGGGATCTTACCGGGATAATTGTAAATAAACCAGCTTTAATGCTTTACAATCAATTGGCATTAAGATTAAAATGCTGCACCAATTTTTGACTGGTGATGGTTATTTTTTACCGGTTAGATACTAAATCAATATAAAACCCGAGGTGAGTTTTTAATGCCGATCGTTAAAGTAAGAGAGAACGAACCGTTTGATATCGCATTACGTCGATTCAAGCGTTCATGTGAAAAAGCTGGTGTACTTGCAGAAGTCCGTCGTCGTGAATTCTATGAGAAGCCAACTGCTGAACGTAAGCGCAAAAAAGCGTCTGCTGTTAAGCGTCACTTGAAAAAAGTTTCTCGTGAAAACGCTCGTCGTGTAAGACTTTACTAATCAACTTAAAACGGATTAGATAAATGAGTCTTGGTGACGAGTTAAAAGAAGCAATGAAAGTTGCCATGAGGGCCAAGGATAAAGAACGTCTTGGTACTATCCGCATGGCAATGGCTGCTGTTAAGCAAATAGAAATCGATGAGCGTATTACCTTAGATGACGTTGGCGTCCTCAAGGTTTTGGTCAAAATGATCAAACAACGCAAAGATGCTATTGTACAGTACACGGACGCCAACCGTCCTGAACTGGCTGACAAAGAAGCGGCTGAAATTAAGGTGATTGAGAGCTTTTTGCCTCAACCACTGACCGAACAGGAAATTGCAGACTTAATCGATAAAGCTGTCACTGAGCTCAATGCTTCAGGAATGCAGGATATGGGCAAAGTTATAGGGGTTTTAAAACCTCAAATGCAAGGAAAAGCAGATATGGCCGCAGTAAGCGGACTTATCAAGGCCCGCTTAACCGCGTAAGCTTTTTGCCCTTGTGATGCATTTCAAGAAACCGTACTCTATTCGTAGCGTGCGGTTTTTTTATGTGAGAAAAAGCAAAAGATTAAAAGCATTCAACACGGAGGCACGGAGGCACGGAGAAAGAATGAGCAAGACAAAAACAAAAGATAAAAGCATTAAATGTTTAAAGTAGAAAATATGACAAAGCTTATCGCAGTTATTAGAAATTGATTCTGAACCTTTAACTTTTTTTATTTGCTTTTCCTCTTTGTTTCTCCGTGGCTCCGTGCCTCCGTGTTAAGATCTTTTGATTTTAAACAGCAACAAAGCAAAAAGGCAAAAAATTGGCTCTAATCCCCCGTTATTTTATTGATGACTTATTGGCAAGAACCGATATCATTGATTTGATTGACGGTTACGTGCCATTAAAAAAGGCTGGCCGTAACCATCAGGCCTGTTGCCCGTTTCATAACGAAAAATCCCCCTCATTTACCGTCAGCCAAGATAAACAGT
>JABSOG010000030.1 GCA_013216025.1 Algicola sp.
TATCGAAGCCCCACCCCAATTCCACCAACCACCACCAGCCGGGGACAGATCAGATTGCAAAAATGGGAATCGCTAAGAACGCTTTTGTTCCCATTCTTTGTCAACCGCCCTGTCCCCTGTTGCTTAGCCTCCGTTCCTCCAGCCCCTATCGAAGCCTCCTCTCAAAGCCCTTACCGCCTCCCCTTCCCAGAAAACCTCCCAAACATCACCGGCAACACAATCAAAGTCAACAACGTCGACGTCACCAAACCACCAACAATCACCGTCGCCAATGGCCGTTGAATTTCAGCGCCAACCCCATTAGACATCAGCATCGGAATCAATCCCAACGCCGAGGTGATTGCCGTCATCAACACCGGCCTTAATCTCGACACGGCCCCTTCAAATACAGCAGTCTCAACAGACTCACTACCACGCGCCAAACGTAGGTTTATCGCCTCTACCATCACCACGCCATTCAGTACGGCTACGCCGAATAAGGTGATAAAACCTATCGAGCCGGGCACTGAAAGGTATTGGCCTGACACAAACAAAGACACAATGGCGCCGGTCATTGCCAAAGGCAAGTTGGTTAGTATCAACAAAGCTTGTCCAAAGGAGCGAAAGGCGAAATATAACAACAATCCAATCAAGGCAATCGACAACGGCACCACCACCATCAACCGCTGTTGCGCGCGTTGCTGGTTTTCAAACTGACCACCAAAAGTGACTGAATAACCCGGTGGTAAATCGATATTGTTAGCGATAGATTGACGCATGTCATCAACCACACTGCCCATATCCCTGCCCTGTATATTGGCTTGGATCACCACTCGGCGCTGAACATCATCACGGCGCACTTGTGGTGGACCAAATTCAATCGCAATATCGGCCACCTCTTCTAACCGCACCCACGCGCCGGTTGGTGATTGCAATCGCAAGTCTTTAATCGCTTGAGCGTCTGAACGAAAAGCTTTGTCCAACCGCACATAAATATCGTAACGCTCATTGCCATTAATGATCTGACCGGCCTGACGTCCACCCAAACCATCACGAACCAGCGCCATCACATCACCCACCGACAGTCCGTAACGAGATAACTGTCGACGCTTGGGTTTAACCACCCACTGCGCTTCACCGGTAATTTGTTCCATCGCCACATCGGTTGCGCCATCAATAGTTTGAATCAGCTTTTCAATGGCTTGTCCTTTGGTGGCCAATACCTCTAGGTCTGGGCCAAACAACTTAACCGCCAATTGCGCTTTTACACCAGAAAGTAACTCATCTACCCGGGTGGCAATGGGCTGCGAAAAATTGAATAACAAACCGGGGAACTGCTCCAGCTTGGTCAGCATCAACCCTTGCAACTCTTTACGTGTCGACGCGCTTTTCCATTGCTCGACAGGTTTAAGGCCGATGTAAATCTCAATATTACTGACCGGCTCCGGATCGCCACCAATCTCTGCCCGGCCTATTCGGCTCAGCGCATAATCGACTTCTTCAAATGCCAATAACAGTTCTTCCAATTTAGGTGCAACCGATAGTGCGGTATTCAAACTTGATGAAGGGGCCAGCGTCACCCGCAGGTTTATCGTGCCCTCTTCTAACTCAGGCACGAATTCGGTGCCAAGCCTAGGCACCAAAGCCAACGAGCCAACCAAAAGCAATACTGCAACACCAATAACTACCGGCTTGTTTGCCATTGATTTTTTGAGCAATTTTCGATAACTGCTTTCGAGTACGGTCACCACAGGGTTTGCTTTAACGACTATTCCCCGAGCAAACATCAAACTGGCCAGCGCAGGTACCACCACCAGCGCCACCACCAAAGAAGCGGCCATCGCCAGCAGAATACTTTGGGCCATCGGTTGAAACAACTTACCCTCAACCCCTTGCAGGGTAAATAGCGGGGCAAAGACCACCATAATAATGATCACAGCAAAAAACACCGGCTTGGCCACTTCTTTGGCCGCAGCCAGTATGCACTCGGTGGTGGTTGACTCATCTTCATTTTGAGCATTATCCCGTAACGCAAGGTGCTTAAAGATATTTTCCATCATCACCACCGCACCATCAACCATCATGCCTATCGCCACAGCCAAACCACCCAGAGACATCAAATTGGCCGAGATACCGTGATAAGCCATCACCGTCAATGCCATCCCAATAGACAGCGGTATTGACATTAAAACCAACACCACCGCGCGCAGGTTTAACATAAACAATGCCAAAACAATCACTATAAAAACAAAGGCCTGTATCAACGCTTTAACCACGGTGCCCACTGCCTGTTCAATCAATGCCCCTTGATCGTAAAACACCTCAAAGCTGACCCCTTCGGGTAATGCCTGACGGATAATTTCAGCCCGTTGGTTTATCCCATCAATGGTCGCTTTGGTATTGGCCCCAGTTCGTTTTAATACGATACCGGTCACCACCTCACCCAGCGATTCAATGTCACCGTTGGCATCACGACGAGTCATGGTCACCGCGCCTTGGCGAATTTCTTTGCCAATCTCAACCGTCGCGACATCAGCCACGGTAACCACTGTGCCTTCAACGGTTTTAACGGGTGTCTGACCCAGCTCAGCCAGCCCTTGTTTGCCATGACTCATCCAGCCAACGCCACGGATCACCAATTGCTCCTGACCACGTTCCATATACCAGCCACCGGC
Source organism: Algicola sp. (assembly GCA_013216025.1). Lineage (GTDB taxonomy): Bacteria > Pseudomonadota > Gammaproteobacteria > Enterobacterales > Alteromonadaceae > JABSOG01. The sequence goes on from JABSOG010000030.1 coordinate 2,655, forward strand.
ATTTTCATTATTATCTTCAAGTGCCTCAACAATCTCATCTTGAGTCAGTTTGTAAGCCAGCAGCTTTGACGGGTTGATATTCACTTGATACTGACGCACATCGCCACCAAATGACAAAACATCGGTCACCCCATCAATCGGCATCAACAACAATTTGACCACCCAGTCATTCAGACTGCGCAGCGCCATCGTATCAAAACCCGCATTGGGCTGGGCCTGCAACATGTATTGATAGATCTGGCCAAGCCCTGAAGTATTGGGCCCGATTTGTGGCGTACCCACGCCTTGGGGTATCAACGTTTTGGCTTCTTGCAGCCGTTCGAACACCAGTTGGCGGGCAAAATAGATATCGGTGTTGTCATCAAATACCACTGTAATACCCGACAGCCCAGTTTTTGAAATAGACCGCACCTGTTTCACATCGGGCAAAGCGTACATCACTGATTCAATGGGAAAAGTGATCAACTGCTCCACCTCTTCAGAGGCAAGGCCAGGCGCTTCAGTATTAATAGAAACCTGCACCGTTGTTACATCTGGAAAGGCATCAAGATTTAAGCGGGGGATGATAAAAAATGCTGACACACAAAAGGCGATTAACACCACCACCAGCAACAAACGATTGGCGACAGACCAATCAATTAGACGATTCAACATGGCAAACTCCTTTTTGCTTGATTAATGGTTATGCGCGTCGAAAGCGCCTTTAGCGGCTTGCGATGCAACAAAAAATGCGCCCTTGATGACAATTCTCAAGTCTGGCTGAATATCACCAATCACTGTATATTTACCAAGCACTTTGCCAAGCGATACTTCCTGAGCTTTAAAAATGCCCGGTTTCTCTTCAACAAACACTTGCCAGTCACCATCACTGCTGCGCATTAATGCCGACTCTGGCACGGCCAACACGGGTTTGGCCGTTTTGAAGGTAAAAAATACATCGGCAAACATGCCCGGATGAAACTGATCGTCTTCATTGTTGATGATCAAACGCACCACCCGGGTTCGGGTTTCACGGTCGATAGTATGGGCTTCTTGAGCCACTTGTGCTTCAACCAGCGTATCACCCACTTTAACTTGCGCTTTAGTGCCCATTGGCAACGACAAACGGGTATTGGCCGGTAAACTGGCATCAACCCACAATCGGCTTTCATCGGCCAATTCAATTAAAGCTTCGCCGGCAACCACTCGCTGTCCTTGATGGAAATCATCAGACAAAACGGCCCCAGCTATCTCGGCATTCAAGCTGTATTCACCCAAAAGTCCTTGCTGCAAGGGCAGTTTTTCAATGCTTTGTTCACTCAAACCAAAAGCAATTAGACGACTGTAAGCCGCCTTGTGGTCGGTTTGGGCCTGAGCATATTTCTTGCCACCTACGGTTTTTTCACCCAGTTTTTGCACTCGCTGCCACTGTGATAAATCGGTCAAATAGGCGGCCTGTGCGTCAACCATGGTTTCACTAAACAAGGTCACCAAAACCTGGCCTTTGCTGACATGTTCACCCAAAGTGACATGACGGCGCAATACCACAGAATAGATGCGTGGTGACACCAGATAACTGGTATAACCGTTGGCCTTAACCTCGCCGGGTGCGTAGACCTGATAGTCCATAAAACGAGCGGTCAAAGGGGCTATTTCAATATCAGCGAGGCTTAATTGTTTGGCCGACAAATTAATCGTCCGCTCAGGCTCGTGGCTCTCTTTATCATGGCCACGGGCGTCTTTATAATGGCCATGCTCGTCTTCAGCCACGGCATTAAAAGAGACAGTACTAAAGGCGATTATATGAAAACTGATTGTAGTAAAAGAAACAAAACAAGATAAAACCAGTCCAAATCGGACATGGCGAAAAAAATTCACAAAAGTTGTGATCATGGGAGGCACTCCAAAATTCAAAAAACGGTATAGAGTCGATGCCTAGGATACGATCCCATCATCAACACGAAATTCAGGTAAGAAAGAACCGTTTAGCTTATTGGAGGGCGGTAAAGTGATTTTTGAGCAATATTGTCGTAATGCACTGAAAAACCAATGGCGTTGTCGCCATCGATAAAAAATGAGTATAAATTCGGTGCTTGAATAAACACCTTGGCGGTGTGTTCACCGTGGTGATGGTGACATAAATGGGCGTGATGCTCGTCATGCTGTTGGTCACTCGAGCTGTCATGTTTGCTTTCATCATGTCCGTTTTCTAGCTCGTGATGAATTTGGTCATGTGCATTGACCACATCCACCTCAACGGCCAAAGCCACTGATTGCAGTGTAAAAAACAACAAGAAGACAGTAATAAAGCAAATTCTCACGAAGACTACATTCATACCCAAGGCAATAGAAGAGCGCGCAATGTATCACTTTTGTGTGGTTTTGACAACCCGGTCATTCGATGTGACCAAGGGTTACGGGTTTAAATTGTTCGACTAACGGTCGGTAACAAACCCGCCAATTTATATATCGCAGGCCACAAAGCGTGAAAAAAGGAATAAAGGAGAAAAGCGATCCACACGGAGGGGTAGACAGAGACACGGTGGCCACGGAGGGAAAATAAAAAACAAGCAAGGTCAACAGATAGGACCCATTTAAGATTTACCACTCCAATTTTCTGTATTTAGTTATTGATTTTGCTTTGCTTTTTTGACCTTCTCCGTGGCCACCGTGACTCTGTGTCCCCTCCGTGTGGATCGCTTTTGTTTTTTGCCTGAAAGTGGACTGAGTTTGTATGATTTAAACCCGTTTGCCCTGTCGATGTGGCAGTCAAAGTTGACTCATATTAAAGTGAAAGAGCACGTATCCCAAATAAGCCACTTGCCGTTCCAGCTTGGCACGATATAATGGTGAAAACCTCAACTGACTGTAATTTTTCCTTCGGGCATGGATAACTTTAAACTCAAAAATTGGATTGTTGACGTCAAATCTCGGCAACTCAGGGCGCAAGGCCAAGAGCTGCGCACCACTGAACTACCAAAGCTGGTGATGGACGTATTGATCTATTTTACCCAGCACCCGGGAGAAGTGGTCAATAACGAGCAATTGGCCAAAGCACTGTTACCCGATGTTGAAAAGGCAGAGGATGAAGTCGCCCAAGCCGTGCAAAAACTGGTCGATGTGTTTGGCGATACAACCGCAGACAATCAAGTAATCGAACCTTTGGGAGACAGAGGTTACCGATTGGTCGCCACCCCACAGCCGGTTATTCGCTCAACCGATTCACCCTCCCCGGTCACCGCGACATCCTTTGCCTTAAAAAACAAAAAAAAACACGGCGCCAAACATGCTTATGGCAGTTTGGGTCTGGTGGTATTGGTGGCTTTTTTTGGCCTTATCATCGGCTTTGTCGGCTTGTCTATTTACAAACAAACCCCGGTTTATTCAAGCAACGTCAACAGTGGGGCCAAACAGCGCGGCGATGTGAGCTTGTTGGCCGTTTTGCCTTTTCGTAATATCTCGGGCGACAACACGTTTAATTACATCAGCGATGGCCTCACCGAAGAAATCATCAACAGCCTAAGTAACCGAACCTCAACGGATATCATTGCCAGTACAACAAGCTTTAACTACGCAAATAAAATTAACAACACCTTTCGAATCGGCAGGGCCCTCAATGCCACATATGTATTGACCGGCAATGTCAAACGCAGTAAAGATCGCCTAAAAATAACAGTACATCTCACCTCAACAATCCAACAAACCACCATATGGACCCACACCTATGAGCGCCAATATGAAGACTTGGTCGCCATAAAATCAGCCATTGTGTTTGATGTAACCAAACAATTAAATTTGCCTGGTAAAAAACCAGCCAAAATAGCCAACCGAATAGGTCAGGGTAACATTGAGGCATATGACGCCTATATGCAAGGACTCGATCACAGCAAACAGATCACCGCTTCGTCACTAAAAAAAGCAGTGCAGTTATTCCAACAGGCCATCAATAAAGACAGTCAATTCGCCCAGGCCTATGTTGGTCTTGCCGATACTTTATTGTTGCAAATGCGCCATGGTTTTTTGCCGCAACAAGGAGCGGCCAATATGGCCAAACAAGCGCTGGACAAAGCCCTGCAAATATCCCCCAACCTAGCTCATGCATACGCCAGTTATGGCCTACTTAGAGCAAACACAGGTCAACAGCTAGCGGCCATTGTTTTGTATCAAAAAGCCATTAAGCTAAAACCCAATGATGCAGCCGCCCAGCTTGGTCTGGGTATTTTGCGTCATAACCGGCTCGAACTGAATCAGGCCAAAAAAGTGCTGAGCAGAGCGTTGAAACTGGATCCCGAGCAGCCGAGCGTCAACCGTTATGTCGGCCTCAATTTATTGGCGATGGGTGAACTGGAAAACGGCATAAAATACCTAACCCAGAGCATCGACAGCACCAGCGAGACGGTCGACATTGAATTAGAACTGGCCCGCTGGTACAACCATTATGGCAAGCGTGACAAAACCAACCAATGGGCCAAAGTTGCTTATGGCAAGGCGCCCGAGCACCATCTTGCTGCGATCGCCATGGCATTTGGTGCCTCAGACAAAACCTCGATGCACCATTGGCTTGAAAAGGCACGGATGCTGGACCCAGATGAACAAGTCAACTTTTTACCCAACGTAAACCTTTTTTATTACCAAGGTGATAGCGACTCGTTGAGTCAATACGTCAACCGAATATTGTTCACCGATGCAGGTCAATTGGATACCAGCAAACCGGTATTATGGCAACTTTGGGCTGGCATCGGCAAAATCAATGAGCAGGATTATCAACAGGCCGTCCGTTTACTTGAAATCGCGCTGATCCATTATAAAGCGCCCACATCCAGCCCCCTTGAGCAACTTCAGCTGGTTAACCAACTGGCCTTTGCGTACAGTAAACTGAGTGACAACGACAACATGACCAAACAACTCGGACGCTCAAAAGACATTCAGCGCCACTTGTTGAGTCATGGTGTAAGAACCCCGTTTTTGGTCGCTCATATGGTGGCTTATTACACCTTAATGGGTGAACAAAACAAAGCCGAACAACTACTGCAAAACGCCAGACTCAGAGGCTGGAACCTCAATCGCTATATTACCAGTAATCCAATATTTGAATTACTGCCCAGCCGTGCCAGCTATATTGGTGTATAAAGGGTTGGTGTATAAAGGGTTAGTGTATAAATGTTGGAGTATAAGTGTTGGTATGTCAGTGTTGATGTGTAATAGTTGGAGTATAAATGTCAGGTATATATAATCGATGAATAATAGCCAAGCAAAGCACTACTTATTATCCAAACCCGAAGCGATAGAAGTTTATCCATTTGGTCCAGATGTGACAGTATTTAAGGTCAAAAACAAAATGTTTGCGACGTTAGCCCTAGGTAATGGTACAGATAATTACTGGATGAACCTCAAATGCGAGCCAAGCGAGGCCTTGATGATCCGCGACATTTTTCCCTCGGTTATTCCCGGTTACCATATGAACAAGCACCATTGGAATACCGTCATCCTTGACGACACAGTGCCCAAGGGCGAGATTGAGCGAATGATGGATAATTCATTCTTGCTGGTGGTCAAGGGCATGACCAAAGCCGACCGACGGTCTATTGAGCTTGTTTTGTAATGTCATCACCGCGATTTTTCTTGGTCAAACCGGCCAAGAAATTACGCACGACCTGATCGCCCGCTTCAACATAATTGCGATGGCCGGGTTTTCTGAAAAACGCCGACAATTCAGATTTTGACAAACGAAAATCGACCAAACCCAGAATTTCAATCATGTCCTCGGCTTTTAATGCCAATGCAATACGCAGCTTGCGCAGCACTTCATTCTTGTTCAACTTGTTTTTCAGCGGCTGGGGTGCACGACCTTCCTGCTTGCCACGAAGGTGAATGATCAAACCATCGAGAAACAGCGCCAGCAATGAATCTCGGCACAGGGTAAAATCTTTTGCGTCTTCTTTGGCGATAATTTTATGCAGATATTCTTTATCAATTTCGTTGTCCATCAGCTTGAAGATCGCCAGCATTTGTTGGTCGTTAAGGCTCAGCGCATAACGCAGGCGTCTAAGGATGTCATTGTTGATCATTGGGGGTTCGCTTCTGTGTAAAGGGTTGTATTAATAGAGCAGTGTTAACTATTCGGTTGAACGACAAGACCTGCAATTATATCAGGTTTACTTTATAATGGCTGCATTAACCAAAAATCAGGGTATTTCATGAAAGTTTGTGGTGTAGAATTAAAAGGCAATGACGCAATCGTCTGCTTGTTGTCGTTCGACGAAGGTTTATTCGCCATTCCAGAGTGCAGAGTCAGCAAAATCACCATCAATGATGCCGGTGATGCTCATCAATTAAGGCATTTTCAATTTACGTTTAACAAGCTGATGAGCGATTACAATGTCGACAAAGTGGCGATTAAGCAACGTGCAACCAAAGGTAAGTTTGCCGGTGGTCACGTTGGTTTTAAGCTCGAAGCCGCATTGCAATTATCCGAATCTTTGGAAGTGTTTTTGATGAGCAGTAACGACCACAAAGAATCACTCAAAAGAACCGAGTTGACCATAGATTTCAGGGATACCGGCTTGAAAAAATTCCAAGAGCAGGCGTTTACCACGGCCTTTGCCTTTCTAAGCCGCTGAATCTAAAAACCGGGAAAATATGCATCACAGCGAAGAAGACATTTACGCCACCCCCAACTCAGATCCGGATACCGGCTCGGTGGCGCAAAAAATACTCAGTGAACAATCTATGCTCGGCGTCATTGTCGGCAGTTTGAGCGCAGGTATTCCCAGCACTTTAATCTATGCCCTGATTGTCGGCGTTCACACATACCCATTACTCGCTTATATCCTGCCCGGGATCCTCATCGGTTATACTTCACGCTTTTGCGGCCGCGCGATAGAGTTTCGTTTCCGCCTGATGACCGGCGCCATCACCCTGGTATTGTTACTTGTTATCAACTACATACTGACTTACCCTTCGGGATTACTGCTGTCTTTACCTTCGGTGGCGATAGCCATCATTCTGTCCAAACGCAAACTGACCCGCGATCAAAACACCGCCCTCGCCCGCTGGCTAGCCCTGGGCCGCTGAACCTATTGCAGCGCAATACGCCGAAACAGGTTGAACAAAGCCACAAAATACACTTTAATTAACATGTCTTCTTTCTGAGAAATTTACCGGGCAAAATGCTTAAAATTCTGCGACTTACGTTATTTGTATTGCTGTTTTCCCAGCCTTTGGTCCAAGCCGAAAAAACCAGCACCACAGCACAACAATATGACGTAAAATCACTTACCCTAAAAAACGGACTGGTCCAGTCTTCTGTGCGCGGTATCGTTCAAGACCGTAATGGTCTGATTTGGCTTGGTACTGAGGCTGGGGTTCAGGTGTTTGACGGCCTGCATTTAAAGCGTCTCGACCACATGATAACCTCCCCCTTTGATTTCGATATGCCAACGGTTTGGGTAAACCAGCTGTTTGAGAGCCACAACGGCGATATTTTAATTGCCACCCGCCGCAACGGCTTATTCAAGTTTGACCCCAAACAACGCAGCATTGCGCAATTTACCCCCGAGGGATTTGTACAGCAGGTACAGGTTAAATTTCCGTTTTACCAAATTTGCCAAGACAGCTCACAAACACTTTGGGCAGTAACCGACAAGGGTTTATTGCAACTCGACCCAACAGCCGGTAGTTGGCAGGTCATTATTGCCTCCACCAGCGACAACCGTTTTACCGACATCGCCTGTCTCAAAAACAGCATAATCACTCGCCGTGCCAGTGAATTGGTCAAATGGCACAAAAATGGCGAGATTGAAACCCTGCCAATCAACTCCAATGCCGACAGCTATGATTCATTGCTGATCAAACAAATCGCCCCCCAATATACCCTTGTCGGCAAGCAGGACGGTTTGTTTCGCCTCACCAACGATTTCAGCAAACTGGTCCGGGTCTGGCCCAATCAATCGCAAAATCCAGACATGACCGCAGAACTATCGATGGCGGCAGTCAATGACATCATCTACCACGATGACGATTCTGTTTGGCTGGGCACCCAGTTTCGCGGCCTTTTATTGGTTGAATTATCCAGCGGCAAAGTACTCAAACAATTAACCAGTGTGCCAGACAATGAATTTTCACTGTCGGGCAACAATGTACTGCGATTGATGAAAGACCACTCAGGTTTGCTGTGGGCCAGTGTTTACGGCTTTGGTATAGACCGTTTGTATATGAACCAAACCGCAATGAAAAGCTACATCACCTATACCGAAGATCCACTGATAGACAATGACATCACCGCAATAACCGAAGGTCCCGGCGATTCTTTGTGGTTTGCGGTCAACCGCACCGGGGTCAGGCGCTTGTTGTTATCAGATATGTCCAACACCAATTTCACCCCGCTGGTACTCAAAACCTATCAAAAATATGCCCCAGACGAACTGCCCTATATTTCTGACATTGAATTAGACAGCCTCAACCGCTTATGGTTTACCAGCAACAAAGGCATTTTTCGGGTCAGTATTACCACTGGCCACAGTCAATTCTATCCCCGTAAAAAAGAAAATCTCAATGGCCCACGGGTGCGCGGACGGGATATTTTCAGCGACAAACATGGTGTCATGTACGTCACCGACGAAGGCGCAATTTTACGCTACAACCCCTTAACCGATACTTTTTCGCGGCTGCCTATCGCACCAATATATGCACTGGGCAGTGCGCAGGATGTTAAATCAAGAATAAAGGCCATTGTACAGCACCCAGATGATTCGATTTATGCTTTGGGTGATCAAAATATCTATCGTTTAAACGAAAGTGAACAGTTAGAGCCGCTGCTCAGTGCCACTGCACTGAACGATACCTTTGGTGGTTTGGTCAACTCATTCACCATCGACAACGAAGGTCATTTTTACATTGCCGGACGTGGTGGTTTGATTAAAATCATCATCGACTCATCTACAGCGCCACAGCTTGAACTTTACCCGGGCAAAGACTTGCCTGACAACTACTTTTACGCAATAGAATTGGACAATAGTGGCAACCCCTGGTTATCCACCAACAACGGCGTTGTTCATTTTGACAAGCAAAGTAAACAGTACAACCAGTTCGGCCTGTCTGATGGGGTTTTGGTGCGTGAATTCAATGGCCGTGCCAGTTTCAGGCGTAACAATGGTCACCTGATCTTCGGCGGAATTGATGGTTGGACGGTGATCGCACCCGAACAAATCATACTGAACAAAAGTACCCCCAGATTAAGCTTATCCAGCTATCAAATCGGCACCAAAACACCACAAATGACTTTGCCCGAGCAGGGCATTAACATGTTATTCAGCGATCATTGGCTGCAATTTTCGTTTGCAGCGCTGGATTATCGCAGCCCGCATGAAAATAACTATTCCTACTTCCTCGAAGGCTTTGATCCAGACTGGCGCAGCTTCGGCAGTCAATCACAAATCAGTTATACCGGACTGCCACCAGGCAAATATACCCTCCACGCCAGAGCGGCCACCAAACGTGGCGCTTGGCACCCCGAACCGCTTTCTATTGGGCTCACCGTTGCGCCACCTTTTTTCCGCTCGACAGCGGCCTATATCAATTACGCTTTGCTGCTCATAATATTGATCAGCGGATTCATCTGGTATAGACGCAGACTAAACAGGGAAAGGGCCAATAGCCTTGAGATGATTGAGACCTCTCAACAAAGAATGAAATTGGCGTTATGGGGCTCGGGCGACTCCATTTGGGACTGGCACATCACCGACAACGAGATTTATCGCAGCAGTTTGCACTTTTTGGGTTTTGATGAAGAAAATATGGCCAATACCATCGAGTCATTCAAAGCACTGATCCACCCCCAAGACCTCGATGCATTTGAACATGAACTCGGCGAAGTGCTGGCCTGCCATACCGCCGAATATTACGCCCAGTACCGCATCAAACATAAAAATGGCAGTTGGCTGTGGGTGGCCGATCAGGGCAAGGTAATTGAAACTACCGCTGGTAAAAAACCCATTCGCATCAGCGGCACCATTCGCGACATTTCGATAACAAAACGCTACGAACAAGAGCTTGAGCAACTTAACGCCGAACTAGAACAAAAAATCGAACAGCGAACCCAGCAATTTGTCGATCAAAACGAACAGCTGAGCGATACCCTCGGCAACTTGAAAAACACCCAAAACCAATTGGTTGAATCCGAAAAAATGGCGTCGCTGGGTAATCTGGTGGCCGGTATCTCCCACGAAATCAACACGCCAGTGGGCGTAGCGTTAACGGCTGCCAGTAACAATACGCTGGAGATTGAACAACTGCAAAACCGGTTTCTTGAACGTAAGTTAACCGTCAAAGACATGGAAAAAGGCCTTGCTAAGCTCAAAACCTCAAACGAACTGATAGAAAGCTCCATCAACCGCACAGCCCAGTTAATCCAAACCTTTAAACAGGTCGCGGTAGATCACAATCATCACGAATGGCGCATCATCGAATTGCCCATTTATTTAATTGAGATTGTGCCAACCTTTAACTCCCAAATCGCCAATACCAACTACACCGTTGAGGTCGTTGATGGCCCCTTCTTTGATGTCGAGTGTGCCCCAGGCGAGCTTTATCAGATAATCTCACAACTGGTGCACAACAGCATCGTCCATGGGTTTTCTGGCCGCAACCACGGAAAAATCATCATCGAAACTGAACACTGTGGCGATCACTGGCAACTGCGGTATTGTGACAACGGCAACGGTTTAAACAACGATACGCGCGACCACATCTTTGAACCATTTTACACCACCCGGCGCTCAGACGGTTATGCCGGACTGGGTATGCATTTGGTCTTCAACATCGTCTGTCATTCGCTGGGCGGTACGATCAAATGCACCAGCGAAGAGGGTAACGGCATTTGCTTGACCATGATATTGCCACTGCGCAATCCTAGCAGCCCAGATAGCGAAGATGACATAGATAACGAAGCCCTCAAAGCGTTCATTATTTAACCGAAACAGTCACTATTGCGATTAAAAAGCGCTATTATCAAAGTGAAAGCGTGCTATTTCAAGGAAACAGGGACCATGCCACAGACACCCACAACACCAACACCAACACCATTATCAATATCAATATCAATATCAATAACGTAGCTTATCTAAACTTTACCATTTAGTGCCTTTTACCTGCCGTTCTGAGGCAATCTATTGGCTTGAGGGTAGCGTGGTGTAACTTAAACGCCTATTGAAGCTTGTCGCAAAAGCCTGATGTGATCTCATGTGGAGGATGGGTTAGGCGAGGTACGAGCCGTAACCCATCGCAACCACGAACACATAATCAAACCATCAATGAAACCATCAATGAAACCACCATTCGCACCACCGCAGCTTGGCGATTAACGACAAGTAACCGATGGGTTGCCCTATATGGACATAGGGTAAGGTGGCAATGCAGGAGCATATTGCCTTTACGCGCAAGCGCTAACGACGGCTCGTACCTCGCCCCATCCTCCGGGTGAGATTTGAACGAATTTGGTAGTAAACGACAAGGTAACTTACAGGGATTTAACAGACTTAGGGGGGGGAAATAAGAAAAAAGGACCATCACTGAAACATGCTATTTTATGATGATCCCTTCGCCTTACGACTTGGATTCGGTGAGTTCGATAACTCGATCAATACATACAGTCTAACCTGTCATTTAAGATTTTTCCAGCTTTGTCATGCGTCTATTCAACATTTGTTGCTGTGAGCGGCTATTTAAGTCCAAAATACTGGCGCGAATCGCCGATATCACCGCTTCAGAGTGTTCATCTTGACTGATAATACGGTTGATTATCTGGGTTCGAAAATGCTCTGAACGAATTTTGTCCAGCCCATCAAGCAACGCCATCATGGTCTCTTGGTCTTTTTCGCGCTTAGACAGCAATTGGTCATAAGCCTGTAACTTAAAGTGGTCGCTTTCAATAAAATCAACCGCAGCAAAAAACACCTCAAGCACATGACTTTGTTGATGGTGGTCGCCCAACCATTGCTGGACCATCTGAATTCGGTAGTGGTCACTATCTAAGCTCATCACAATATCTTTGAGCACATCGGGCTCACCGCCTCGCTTTTTCAACACTTGAGCATAAAGTTGGGCTTTATAATGATCGCTTTGCACCAAACGCAACAGATCGTGCACTCCAACAATGTCCAACGAAGCATTACGCTTGTCGTTCAACACCTGCTCAAGCAACATCGCGCGGTAATGCTCAGAGTCCAACTGAGTGAACACCCGTTCAAGAGATTGGTAGTCGCTGCTGACCGTACGCAAATAGTCTGAAAAAATCTGCGCTTTGTAATGTTCAGATTCAAGTTTATCAACCAAATCCAATAACATATTGTCGTCAAATCCGAGTTTGTGACCACCAATGAACAACGGTCCTATCACCGAAGCCAGCGCATGCTCAGACTCAATACGTTGCAGTTTATCGGCGACCACCAACCACTGTGCCTTATCGACAGAATGCTGTTCAAGCAACAAACCAAGGTAAGAACCCATGGTTGATTCACTTTGAACCGTTTCAATATACTTCATTACTCCATCAAATCCACCCTTGGCTAACTTGCGGGCCACCCGGGCTTTGCCATGAATACCCGACTCCCTGAGAATTTGTGGCAAAACCTCCCCAAGTAATTTTTTACCGTTGTCACTAAGCAAGGTTTGCTCACCTGCCAACCAGTAAAGCACGGTGATATCACCATTTTTATCGGCCCTTATGTCCAACTCACGCGATTTATCGGTGTCTTTATCCAAATGGATTTTAAGACGACTTTTAGACGGCATCGACTCAATTGATTTGTCATCATCAGCAAACACCACCTTACCTTTAAGCGAAAATGAATAATGATCATCCATAATCGTAATTCGGTGGTCTGAGTGACCATTTTTGAAGTGAATTTTGGTTTTATTGACTTGCATATTCGTACTATCAACGGTGTTATCAACGGTGTTATCAACAGTGTCGCTGGCACACGCTGCTAAGGGCAGAGTCAGACCCGCAATCACTATTGTCGCCGAGAGTTTGCTAAAAAGTTTAGACAAGTGCCGCTGTAATTTGCTGGATTGATTCATGGTTTTCCCTACGAGTTAGAATGTAAACAGTACAGCTAAAGACGAGGCGGCTAAGAAAATAGTTTGGTTTGTGACAAAATAAATATTCAATTGGCCAAAAAAACAGAATATATTGGTCAATCTTCTTGTTGAGGCTGAGAAAAATGACCACATTTACCAACACACAAATAACAGTTGATGATATCCCCGCAGTATCATCTGTCGAATTTACCGACTTACACCCAAAGTATTGCAAGGTTAACCTGACAGATACCATTGTGTGGGTGACAATCCCCTTAATACCACTATCGTTGATTCTCATCAAAGGCATCAATATTCCATTGATCTGGGTGATACTGCTTTTCGTCCTGTTAGTGCCACTGGCCTTTGTCTTGAGTTATTACCGTGCTAAAGCCCGTCGTTATGCCTTTCGAGAACATGACATTCTGTTTCAACAGGGTTTGTTTTGGCAAAAAACCACCGCAGTGGCCTTCAACCGCATCCAGCATATTGATTTGACCCATGGGCCGCTGGAGCGTAAATACCAATTTTCGTCGCTGAAATTTTTTACCGCCGGGGGCAGCTCAGTTGACTTGAAAATTCCCGGACTGCCCGAAGACGATGCCCAACGGATTCGAGCGCTGATCCTTGACAAGATCAACCAAAATCCAAATCAAGATATGCCTGACCAAGGCTCTTTACAAGGTAAAGAGGCAGCTCCGCATGACGACTGACTCAAACGTTACAGCCACCACAGAGCAAATCCAATGGAAACGACTCTCTCCTGTCGCCAGCGTTTACTACCTGTTTAAAACCGTTAAGGCCTTCATCGGCCAAGCTTTGCCCTCACTTGCCCCATTGGTTATTGTGCTGCTCAACTCAGATGACAAAGCGCTGATAGCCACCTTAGCAGCAGTTGGTTTTGCCACCTTACTGGTGGTGTCTTCATTACTGCAATACTGGTTTTTTCAATATCAGTTAGGCGATAACGAAATCAAAATCAACCAAGGCGTATTCAAAAAACAACACAGGGTGATCAACTTCGACCGAATACAAAACATCAACATCAACCAGCCGATATACTTTCGGCCATTCAAACTGGTCATACTGGTGATAGAAACCGCCGGTTCAAAAGGCGGCGAAGGCGACTTGGCTGGCATAGGCCAACCCATGGCCGAAGACATTCGAGACCAAATACTCCAACGTCAAAGTCAAATCAAAGCCAGTCAAATCGAAGCAGGCAATGATGCGGCAAGTACAGCAGCATCAACAGACACCGAATCAACAGACGAACCGATTGCCACCGCCTCAACCGGCGACCTGATTCGCTATGGCCTATCCAATAACGGCATGTATATTCTATTGGCCTTTATGGCACCATTTTTCCCAAAAATCGAAGAAATCATCAATTATTTCTTTTCCAAAGCAGAACTCGCAGCGATGACCGAAGCCCTTGGTGGCAACCTGATTGGCAGCATCATCATCGTGGTCATTATGATAGCCAGTGTGTTCTTATTGATGATGCTGATCTCGGTATTGGGCAGCATCCTCAAATTCCACAATTACCGGTTAACCTTGACTGACGAAACGCTCAAACGCAAAAGTGGTTTGATAAACACCCAAGAAGAATCGTTAAACCTGAGCAAAATACAAGCCATCGCCCGGCAGAGCAATTTTATCGGCCATTGGCTTGGCCGAGAAAATCTGATCTTGAGACAAGCCGGCGGCGGCGGTAACAAACAGCAAAGAAGAAACAACCTTTTTGTGGTACCCGCCCGCATAGCTGAGCAAAGTGAGCAACTGATTGAAACACTTTACCCCGACCACCCCGAGCAAATTGAGACTCACCCCATCAACCGCCGTTATATCTTCAAAACCCTGCTGATAACACTGATACTGCCAGTGCTGCTTATCAGCGCACCCTTTGTGATACAACAACATTTTTGGGTGATGTCGTTTTACCTGCTACCAGTGCTGTGTTATCCCTTAGTGGCCAAACGCTGGCGCAACTACCGCTATGGCAAAACAGACGAATATGGGTTGATTAGAAGCGGGTTTATCGGACACAAACAGGTGCTCTTTCCGTTATTCAAAGTTCAGCGGGCGGTGATCAGCCAATCACCAGTGCAAAAACGTCGCAATCTGGCTACCTTGACCATCTATTTGGCCAGTGGAAAAATGCGCATCCCCTACATGCCCATAGAACATGCCCGGCAGTGGTTTGACCAAATTTACGCAAAAATAGAAACCGACTCACGTCCGTGGTTTTAATACCAATGAGATCGACAGAGACAAAGAAATAGAGAGAAACAACATGAGCCAACAAACAGAAATAGAAGCCGCAGTATTTCGCCGCCTGTTAAAACACCTAGACGACAACAAAGACGTGCAAAATATCGACTTGATGATCACCGCCGATTTTTGCCGAAACTGCTTGTCAAAATGGTATATGAGTGAAGCCGAAGAACGCGGTGAAACACTAGACTACGATGCAGCACGCGAAAAAGTGTATGGAATGCCCTATTCGCAGTGGAAAGACAATCACCAGACTAAAGCAACGCCAGAGCAAATGGCCGCGTTTAATGCGCGCAGAGAGAATAAATAAGGCCATCCGTGGTCATCGTCGCTCCTTTGCATCCATGCAACCGCGACATTCGCACATCCATGTGCATCAAAAAAACGGCTATCACAGATAGCCGTTTTTAATTGTTGCTGATGGCAGATATTTGCATCAACTAAACGTCATCACAAACTCGACGCCAAGTAACATAACCAAGCTACACATGCCGGTCAATAATACTGATTCGCCGAAGCGAGCCGTTTGTTCTGATAATCTTGTTTTCATAATACAATCTCCAATTTACTTCAAAAAGTCCCTGTGGGTTCAGAGCAATTGCTCTTTGTGTTGTGATGTTGGTCATTCTAGCCCTAACACCTTGGCAACCGTTATTTGAATTCGGACATAAACTAACAAATTACGGTCATACATCTATATAGCGGCCAAGATTTGCAAATCTTTAACAATTCGTTCTCAAATTTGACGGTTTTTTGCGTAAGTGTTGGTTTTTAGACCAAGTAATGGATGTTATTGCTGTACCATGCGAAAATCCCATTAACAAAACTGCGTTAAAAATAGCCAAAATAACTAAAACCAGTTCACCTTAACTTTATTGGTTAAGCAAGGATGACTGCGAGGGCAGCTGATCGCCAGATGGCGTAAAACGGGCTTTTGAAGCGGTGACAGATGGCAAAAGAGTGCTGTTTGAAGCGGTAGAAGAGGGTCGTAGAAGTATACTTTCGGTCAACAAAGACAGCAGTGACTTAACCACAGCAAGGAGTTTATAGCAAAATCCTGAAATGATAAACGTAGGGTGCGCTGTGCGCACCGATAAATTATACTCTGCCACCAAACTGAACCAAATGAAATGACAGTCGTTTACAACAGCCCCCGAGGCGAGTTCGAAGCAATGTTGTCACCTGCGGGTGACATGACGACTTACAATCTTACGCCTTCAATAGACAAATACATCTCAACATTTTTTGACTTCGGTCCCAAGTCTGCCATGATGCCAAAGTCAGCCAGAGCGAAGGTGGTTTTACCTTCAAAACCTTGACGGTAACCGCCCCAGGGATCTTTACCGCCGCCAATTACAGTCACATCAATCGCAATGTTTTTGGTGATGCCATGCAGGGTCAGATCACCGTGTAATACCGACTGTTTGCCGTCTTTCACTACAACTTTGGTGGAGACAAAAGTCGCTTTAGGGAATTCTTTAACATTCAAAAAGTGTTTGCCTTTTAAGTGCTTGTCACGCTCAGCATGGTTTGAATTCAGGCTTGTTGTATCAATCGTCAATGCAATTTTTGTGTCTTGCACCTTATTTTCGTCGTAGCTGAACTTGCCCTCAAACTCGCTGAAATTGCCCAGCAACCAGCTGTAACCTAAATGCTGAATTTTAAACTGAATAAACGCATGAGCACCCTCAGTATCAACCACATAATCAGCGGCGCTGGCCTGCATTGACGCAACTGACAAGGCCAGTGCAGGGATAAGGATTTTAGCGAGTGTCTTTTTGATGTTCAACATGATCGTACCTTCTTTTGTAGTAATTAAAAAGTCATTTAAGATAATGGTTAATGATTGGCTTTAAACGTTTCGAGTGACTTTGAGCATTTTGACCAACGTGCCGTCCCGGTCAAAAAACTGGTGTTTAATGGCAGCAAGGGCGTGTAAACCGGCCATCGAGATAAGACCTACCGCCAGATAAAGGTGAATAACCCCAGCGATATCTTCCTGATTAACAATACTGGTGAGCGTGGCGGGAATTTCAAACCAGCCAAACACATCAATCGCCCGGCCATCGGCAGTAGAAATGAGATAACCACTGGTGATCACCGCACCAACCCACACATAAAGCAGTGTATGAACCACCTCGGCGGCCTTTTTGACAGGTGCCGAACCGGCAATCTCAGGCTTGGGATTAATGCCTCGCCAAATAAAACGGCCAATCATCACCAGCGCAAGCAATACACCCATGGCCTTGTGCCAATAAGGGCCGGTTTTGTACAGGTCGTCGTAGTAACCCAGATCAACCATATAAAGGCCGAGAACAAACAAGCTAATGATCCACACTGCTGCCAGCCAATGCAGGGCTATGGCGACCATGCCGTAACTCTTGGTGGTGTTTTTAAGAGGGGGAGTGTTCATTGTCTTCACCTGTTTGTCTCAAATCGATGGAGCTATTTTACTGATCGTTGAACAAAAGATAACCGGGAGGAAGACACAACTTATGTGCGTATACGCACAAGTAATAACGTTTGTAAATTAAATCGTGCGCAAAGCCATCACCGGCTGGGGACAGATCAGCTTGCAAAAATTGATATGACCAGGGATGGTCGGTATATCGACTATGCAGGAGCAATCGTCGGTGAACGCTTGCGTTCCATATTTTTGACAACTGCCCTGTCCCCCTTGCTAGTCTCCGTATCACCAGCCTTTACGAAGCCACCAACCCCTAATCAGCCCCCTGCTGATACTGATACAAGTCCTGGCTGGCAATAAATCACTCGATTTAAAAGTGATGGTAAACTGACAGAAAAGTCATTATGCTTAATATCAAATACTTGCGCTGAATTGTTATGCCTAATCTAGAAGCTGCCAATACCCAAACGTCCTGTGATAACTTACCAAAAGAAACCTTTACGCTTGGCAACTTAACCGTTGACCCACAAACCCGGCGCATTGCCAACAAAGACCAATCATTAACCTGCGAACCGAGTGTTTTTAACCTGCTTTTGTATTTTTGTGCTCACAGTGGCAAAGATGGCGAGAGTGGCGAGATAATCAGCCGCGACCAAATGATCACCGATGTATGGAAAGGCCGAGTGGTCAGCGACAATGCCATTAATCGAAAAATTTACCAGCTACGCAAAGAACTGGCCATTTTAGATAGCGAAAATGAATACATAGAAACGGTCACCAAATATGGTTATCGATTGTCAGTTACCATGACATCAGTTAATAGCCCAGCATTGATGCAACAGCGCCAACAACCAACACCCAAACGCCGCCAATTCCAGTGGCTGTTGATAGTCATTGGGGTAATTTTGCTGCTGGTGACTTTTTGGCAGTTGAACAAACAACCAGAGCAACGACAACCCCCCAAGTTAAAGCAAATGACTTCTCTGCAAGGCATAGAATCTGATGCCAGCCTGTCGCCGAATGGCAAGAGTTTACTCTTCAGCTTCAGTGAAAATGGTCAAGGCAGACAATTGATATTGCAAGATACAGTTAATGGCAAGCGCCAAACCCTTAGCCCTCCACCGAATAGCGGCCAAGGCCATAGTTATGACATTCGCGGACAATGGCATCCAAGCGGTGAGAAAATAGCCTTTATTCGTATTTATCAGCGCGCCAATATCGACAATAACGAAGCACGATGTGTTATCTACCTAATGACCATATCCCCGAAGCTTGGCAAAGCAACAAAACTGCGCGAATGTGCCGCAGCCAATCTGCCGTCGATAACCTGGGGTGAAAATCCCAATCAACTGTTTTTGGCCGAGCGAGTTAAAAAGACCCAACCTTATATCGTTTATTCGCTTGATATCGCCACTGGCAACAAAATCCAATTGGCCTTGCCCGCCAAGCAAAACAATCTGCGTGGCGACTATTTTGTCAAGCGCAATGTCAAAGGCGACAAAATCACCCTCCTGCGTTACGGCGGCAGTAACAATGTAAAGGTGGCGGTTTATAACAGCGAACCGTTTACCCTAGAACGCGAATTTGACCTCGACGCCCACATTAACGACATTGCTTGGCATCCGATCACCGAAGATTTTTACTTTAGACGAAGCCAGCATGTTTACCGGGTAAACAGCAGCGGCAAAGAGCAACAACAGGTATTTCACCTTGGTTCGGCCTTTGGCGGATTGAGCTTCTCAACCGATGGCCACCAACTGGTAATGAGCAGTTCGGTCAACGATACCGACATATGGCAACAGCCGATTAACGCCAAAGACACAGATCTGCCGTCAACCTCATTTATAGGCTCCACCCGCCAAGACAGTCGGCCAAGATATGCCAATACTTCAAACGCACTGGCGTTTATTTCGAACCGCAGCGGCAAAAACGCCTTTTGGTTACGCGCCCCTAACGGCCAAATTACTAAAATGGCTGATTTGGCCATCGACACCGGTTACCCCAATTTCGTCTGGTCACCAGACGACAGCAAAATACTGTTTGAATACCTAGAGCAAATCTACACCTTGCAATTGAGCACTGGCAAACTTGAGGTGGTACTCGACAAATCCTTCGAAGCCTACACCATCAGCTGGTCGAGTGACGGCAAAAATCTCTATTACGGTTCAACCAAAAGCGGCGACTGGCAATTGTGGTCGTACAACTTGGCCCAAAAGACCAGCAAACAGCTGACATTCAGCGGCGGATACAGCGGATACGACAATCCAGCTGACGGTTTGTTCTATTACAGCAAATACCATCAAAACGGCCTATGGCAGACCGATGCCAACGGTGAAGAGCAATTGATAGACCAACAATTTTCATTATTAAACTGGCTCAACTGGCGAATAGTAAACAACAAGGTTTACTATGCCAAACTGAGATCACAAGACGCCGGAGTGTATAGTTTTGACTTATCGAGCCGGGAAGAGGTGCTGGTGTTGAAACAGACTAAAGGTGTACTGCATGATTACTCTGTTTCGATGGATGGCAAGACCGTAGCATATACTAAGCATATATCACAGTCTGGTGATGTGCTAGCTTTGGTGTTTGGTCAGTAGGAGCGAGCTCCAGCTCGCGAGATTTTGCGTAGCAAAATTGGTATGTTCGTCCGCTCCAGCCCAATAGATTAATGATAAAACCGTTCTAATAAATTGAGGCAATCCGTATATATTTGGCCGTAGACCAAAATCGCGAGCTGGATCGCTACATGAATGTACATTATTAGGGTAATTCAGGAGCAATTACCGAGCTCGCTCCTACTACAAAAAGCCTAGTCATCAAAGCCGAATTCAGCACGCCAATCGGCGTCAACGAACTTGGTCAGGTAGTTTCGAATACCGTCAGGCAAGATAACTACACAGTTTTGACCAGCTTTTAATGTCTTCGCTTGTTGCAAAACTGCCATCATTGCGGTGCCAGACGAGCCACCGACCAACAGGCCTTCTTCTGACATCAAACGACGGGCCAAAGTGAAAGATTCCTGATCGGTGGTTTTCACCCAACGGTCGACCAAGTCACGGTCAAAAACCTCCGGAATAAAGTCATAACCAATGCCCTCAACGTGATACGGTTTCACCTCTTCTGGACCGGCCAATATAGAGCCTTCCGGATCGGCGCCGACGATAATCGCATTGGGATGTGCTTCTTTGACTTTTCTGGCGATGCCGGTCAAGGTACCGCCGGTACCTACGCCGATGATCACCATGTCGATGGATTTATCCGCCATATCTTCGACGATTTCGCTGCCGGTGCCTTCAAAGTGGGCCATCGGATTAGATGCGTTGGCGTATTGGTCAAGAATGTGGGCATTTTCACGCTCTTGCTCAATGCGCTTGGCGACTTCGATATGAGAATCAGGATGATCCCAAGCTGCTTCGGTGGGGGTACGGATGATTTCAGCGCCCAAAGACTCAATAACCACCTGTTTTTCTTTACTCATTTTCTCGGGCATGGTGATCACAATGTGATAACCCAATGCCGCACCGGCCAGTGCCATGCCGATGCCAGTATTGCCACTGGTGGCTTCAATCAAGGTATCGCCTTTTTTAATGCGGCCTGATTTTTCGGCATCCAAAATCATTTGACGGGCAATACGATCTTTGGTCGAACCACCAGGGTTCATAAATTCACACTTAGCATAAACATTACATGCAAGCTCGGCTGTTATCTTATTCAGCTTCACCATCGGGGTTTTGCCAATCACCTGTACAATATTGTCGTAAATCATCGAGCTCTCACCATTGGGATCCATAAATTTTCGACATTTTATAGTTTAGCTACCCATTAGGCCAGCAAAAGCGGTGGAACATTAAGCAGTTGCGGTTGTTTTTTTTACCAGTAAAGACGGCTATCCGGCCAGACATAAAAAAGTCTGTCTAAACCGTCAATCGCAAGGTAATGCGTTTATACCAATGAGATTAAATAACTGGTCTATTTTAGCCAGTAAAATGACCAGTTAGTTAATGGATTTGGTATTAAACCTCCATACTAGTATATACTTAGCGACAATTTGTCTAGTTTCAAAAAACCTATACTCTCATGTTCTCAAAAAACTTCTTCTTTGCGTTGGTTACAGTGATGCTTATCGCCATCGCAGCATTTGCCTTTTATGGCTTGCAAAACCTCGATCACATCATCAAACAAACCATTGAACAAAATGGTTCGCAGACCACCCAAACAGCGGTGACACTAGACAAAGTGGACCTCTCACTACGCAGTGGTGAAGGACAATTACACCGCCTGCAAATCAATAATCCAGAGGGCTTTTCAACACCCTATGCCTTTTTAATGGAAAAAATAGCAATCCAAATCGCCCCTGAGACGGTGCTCGAAAACGTTGTGGTGATCAAGCACATTAAAATAGACGGGGCCCGTTTGGTCGCTGAGCAAAAAAACCTTAAAGACCTCAATCTGTATGAGTTGGCAAAAAATGTCAAAAGTGCCAAATCGGCAGAATCCGCTCCCAACGCAACGTCCCCAGCTGATAAAGAAGCGCCTAAAACAGCACTCAAAGTACGCTTGATGATCGAAAAAATTATCCTGAGCAACATTAGCCTGCAATTAGTCACCGAACACTTCGGCAACAAAACCCTGACTCTACCGACCATTGAGTTAACAAACATCGGCGACAAGCAAAACGGCCTTGCCCCCGACGAGCTGGGCAAAGCCATCATGAAGCCTTTAATGGCCAAAGTGATCAAGGCTGCGAAGGGGCAAATCAAGCGGTTAG
>JABSOG010000299.1 GCA_013216025.1 Algicola sp.
AGTGTTGCTCAGGTGAAAGAAGCCGCTCAATTGAAGCGCAATATCAGCGCTTTGAAAATCACCCATTTACATGCCACCCCGGGTTATTTGTCGGCTCTGGGTGAGTTTACCGGTGAACATCATTTAAAGCGGGTGATCAGCGGCGGGGATGTGGTGCATTCCGAATTAAAGCAGTTGTGGCAAGACAAGCTGATCAATGAATATGGTCCGACTGAAAACACGGTGACGGCGGTTCAATGTTTGGATTATGCCAAACAACCCGGCATCAATTGTATTGGTAAACCGCTGAGTCAATACCGGGTTTACGTGTTGTTATTAAATCAAAAACAAGCGCCTGTTGGCGTGCCCGGTGAGTTATTTATCGGTGGTGCTGGTGTCGCAAGGGGTTATCTAAACCTGCCAGAATTGACCAACGAGTGTTTTGTGGTTGACCCATTTACGGCCGCCGAAGATGCCCGTATGTATAAAACCGGCGACTTGGTGCGCTGGTTGCCAAACGGCAATCTTGAATACCTTGGTCGTAATGACATGCAGGTGAAAATTCGCGGTTACCGTATTGAACTCGAAGAAATTCAAAGTGCTTTGACTGATTTGCCACAAGTGAAGCAGGCGGTGGTGATTGACATAGTACGGGCGCAAAACCGAGTTTTGGCAGCTTTTGTTGTCAAAAATGCCGATCAGGCGGTGGTGGCAGATCAATTAAGAGATAGTCTGTCGGCCAGAATGCCCGATTATATGGTGCCCAGTACGTTTACCTTCGTTGATGCCATTCCTTTGACCGTTAACGGCAAGCTCGACCGAGCGGCTTTGCCTGAGCCTGAATTGGTCGACAGCGACAATTACGTCGCACCACAAGACGAGCTGGAGCAACAATTATGTGCTATCTGGCAAACGGAGCTCGGGCTTGAAAAGATTGGTGTTCAAGATAATTTCTTTGCACTCGGTGGTGACTCGGTCAGTGGCATTCGCATCACTGCTGCCATTGTTCGGGCATTGGATATTGAGTTGACTCTGGCATTGATGTTTGACCAACCCGATATTAGTCGGTTGGCCGCATCTATACGTAGAGGGGACGTTAGTCAGGATACGGATGTTATTCTTCATGAAGACTTAGAGCGTTATCCTTTGTCGTTTTCTCAAGATGGTTTGCTGTTTATTGAAGAATTTGAACGTCACAGTAATGTTTATCTGCTGCCTTATTTTGTCAAGCTCGATAACCCTGACATGGCCGTTTTAGAGGCTGCTTTTGCGTTGTTGGTGAATCGACATCCTGTGTTGAACAGTATTTGTGAGTCTCGTGGTGAGCACAACTTTCAGCGTTTATCTGATATAGAGTTTAAGATTCAAACCCATCCGGTTGACTCTGGTGAATCTTTGATGGCGGTGGTTAAAAACCTAGTGGACCAGCCTTTTTATTTGAGAACACAACCTTGGGCCAAAATACACTATCTTGTCGACGGTCAACATCAGTATCTACTGATGTTGTTCCATCATATTGCACTCGATGGCTGGTCAACCGATATTTTGATGAAAGAACTGGCAGAGGTTTATCAGGCATTAATCAACGGCAAAGCTGTTAATCAACCGCAACCGGACATCATCTATGGCGATTATGCCCGCTGGCAGCGCGAACAGTTACAAGGCCAAAAGCTGGATAATCTGCTCGGTTATTGGACTGATCATTTGTCTGGTTTTGAAACGCTAGCGTTGGCGACTGACTATCCGCGTCCGTCGAAACAGGTCTATCATGGGCACAATATTGATTTTGAACTAGACCCTGAATTGTCAGCTCAATTGCGTCTATTGGCTAGGACTGAGCAAACCACTTTGTATACGGTGTTGCTTGGCGGGTTTTATGTCACTTTGGCTGCAATGTCTGGGCAAACAGATGTGGTGTTAGGCACGCCGTCTGATAATCGGCAACAATATCAAACACAGAGCGTGATTGGCCATTTTGTTAATTCACTGGCCATCAGGGCCAATGTGGAAGGATGTTGCAAGGTTTCTAACTTTATTGCACAAGTTCACGGCATCGTTACCCAAGGTAAAAAACATCAGGACTTGCCATTTGAAAAAGTAGTGGCGGCACTGGATATTCACCGGGATGCTTCGCGTCATCCGATTTTTCAGGTGATGTTTGGGGTGCAGAACTTTTTTGAGGGCAAAGACGCTGATCACCCATTGATGGGTCAACTACCGTTTGCGCCCATTGAGGCACAACACAGTCTCGATGACGTTTATTGTCCGGCTAAATTTGATTTGAGTTTGTTTATTAACGATGCCAAAAGTCAGTTGTCAGGGGTGATTAACTATGCGTCCAGTGTGTTTCAACAAACGTCAATCGAACGACTTTCGACCCTGTACAAACGGGTATTGCGGGCGTTTGTTGATGATCAACAACAATGCATTGCCGATATTGAATTGTTGTCGACCAGTGAACGTCAAATGGTGTTGCATGACTGGAACTCATCAACGGTAGATTACCCACAGCTGACCTTGAATCAACTGTTTGAACGACAGGTTGAAGAAACGCCAGATAACATTGCGCTGGTTAGTGCTGACTTGACCCTCAGTTATCGTCAATTGAATGAGAAAGCCAATCAAATGGCTCATGCGATTGTGGCAAGCACGGCTAAGGCAAACACCAGTGAAGGCACGCTTAGACCCAATAGCATGATTGCGCTGTATCTTGAACGATCGTGCGATATGGTGATCGCGATGTTGGCGGTGCTTAAGGCGGGTGGGGCGTATGTGCCGGTATCGCCAAAATATCCAAAAGACCGCGTCGAGTTCATGCTTGAAGATACCGACTGTGCATTGGTGGTGAGCTGTAAATCACGTTGCCAGGCGTTGGATAGTTGGGACCGTAAACGTATGGTGTTGGTTGATGATGTTGAGCATTTGGCTGGTCAACCGATATCCAATCCTAATCCGGCGGCAATTGACATAAATCTTGCCTATGTGTTATTCACCTCGGGCACGACCGGCAAACCCAAAGGGGTATTGACGCCGCATCGCGGTGTTTCGTCGTTGCTCATTAAAAACAAAGAAATCAATCTGTGCGCTGATGATGTGCTGGTACATTTGTCTGACCCCAACTTTGATGCGGCCACGTTAGAGGTTTGGGGGGCGTTGTTACACGGGGCCAAACTGGTGGTTGCCCAAGTTGACCAGAGTTTTGAACCGGCCAAGTTTGAGGCGTTTATTGAGCAGCATCAAATTAATGTGATGTGGTTAACCAAATCTTTGTTTGATCAACTTTATGTTGCCCAACCATTGATGTTTAAAAATCTTCGTTGTCTGCTTATAGGTGGAGAAGCGTTGAATCCGGTACTGATCCGGCAGTTGGTTGCACAGCTTGAACGCCCACAAGTTATTCTTAATGGTTATGGTCCGACAGAAAGCACTACCTTCACCACCTTGTGGCGCTGTGAAAGCTTTACCGGTTCGGTACCGTTGGGTCCGCCAACCAATAACCGTCAGGCTTACGTGCTGAACGAGCAACATAAACTTGTTGCACTTGGGTGTCCGGGTGAGTTGTATATTGGCGGTGATGGTTTGGCGACTGGTTATCTTAAGCGCCAAGAACTGACCGAGGCCTATTTTGTCAGTATTACGCTTGGCGATATGGGCGAAAAACTGTTGTACAAATCAGGGGATTTGGTGCGCTGGTTACCTGGCGGAAACCTTGAATATCTTGGCCGAACGGACAGTCAGGTTAAAATCCGCGGTTTCAGGATTGAGCTGGAGGAAATACAGGGGGTATTTAACGATTTACCCAGTGTTAAACAGGCGGCGGTTATTGACCTCGTTGGCACATCAAGCCTTTATCTGGCCGCCTATTTGGTGATGGAGCCAGGATATGAGCCAGACGTTAATGATTTAAAATCTCAGTTATCAAAGCATTTACCCGATTATATGGTGCCGTCAACGATGACCTTTATCGACGAGTTACCGCTGACCGCAAACGGTAAGTTGGACCGACGTGCTTTGCCTGCGCCCGAATCGTTGAGCTCAGATGATTATGAGCCGCCAAGAGATCCGATGGAGCAACAATTGTGCAGTATTTGGCAAGTGGTGCTTGATCTTAAGCAAGTCGGCATTCGCGATAACTTTTTCCGCAGTGGTGGCAATTCAATCAGGGCCATTAGAATGACGGCGATGATCGCCAACCAAATGAATTTGGATGTGCCGCTGGCGTTGTTGTTTGAGCATCCGGATATTGCCAATTTGGCTGGGCAATTAAGTGACTGTGACTTGCTGGATGACAAAATTATCATTTCTCACGAAGAACATGCGCATTATCCCTTGTCTTTTGCCCAAGAGCGATTGCTGTTTATCGAGTCTTTTGAGCAGGGCAGTGATGCGTATCATATTCCGTATCTTGTCGAACTTGAACAAGCTGATTTGAGTGTTTTGGAAGCGGCATTCAACATTGTTATAGACCGCCATCCGGTTTTAAAAACTGTTTTTCTTAATACGGCTACCGAGGGTAATTATCAGCAGGTTTTAACTGAAAAAATCAACATTCAAAGCAAAACATTGGATTGTCAAGAGCAATTTTTGCGAGTGATTAAGGCACATATTCGAAGGCCCTTTGATTTGTCTTCAGAACCTTCAATTAAATTGCATCATTATGTGATGGGTGGTGCGGGTCACAAAAGAGAATACCTGCTGATGTTGTTTCATCATATTGCTTTTGATGGCTGGTCAACGGATATTTTCATGGGCGAATTGGCGCAAGCGTACTCGATTTTGAGTGAAGGCCGTGAGCCATTGTTGCCCAAGCTTGACATCAGTTACGGTGATTATGCCCAGTGGCAGCGTGAATATTTGCAAGGCGAAAATCTTGAAAAGTTGCTGAGTTACTGGCGTGAGCAGTTAGGTGATTTTGAAGCGCTGGCACTGTCGACCGATCACCCGCGTCCGGCGATCCCCAACTACCGGGGCATGGATTTGGAATTTGTGATTGATGAGGCGCTCTCAGCCCAATTGCGAAATTTGGCCAAAGCACAAAAAACCAGTTTGTTCAGTGTGTCGCTCAGTGCCTTTTATATCACTTTGGCGGCAATGACCGGTCAAACCGACGTGGTGGTGGGCACGCCTGCGGATAACCGACATCATTTTCAAACGCAATCGCTGGTGGGCTTTTTTGTCAATTCATTGGCCCTGCGGGCACAGGTTGGCAGCAGCCAGAATATTGAAGATTTGGTTAAGCAGGTTCACAAGATCATCACGCAAGGCAAAGCGCATGAAGAGTTGCCGTTTGAGAAATTGGTCGAAGAACTCCGGGTTGAACGGGATACGTCGCGTCATCCGCTTTATCAGGTGATGTTCAGTGTACAAAGCTTTTTCAAAGACAGTGACGGCAATGATGCGATGAATAAACTGCCTTTTGAACCCAGTGATTTGTTGGCTCAGCATCGCTTATATAATCCGGCCAAGTTTGATTTTAGTTTGTTTTTAAATGACGGGCAGAGCCGGATAACCGGGGTGTTTAACTATGCGGTGAGCCTGTTTGAACCCGCCACCATGAGTCGTCTGTCGGCGGTTTACCAAAGGGTGTTACGTGCCCTTGTTGATGTTGAGCAGCAACCTCGGCCGATTGGTCAAATCGAACTGTTGTCTGAACAAGAACGCTTGAGTTTTTTGAATGATTGGCAACCCGTAGACGCCAAATTGACGCAAACCACTTTTGTGCAAATGTTTGAAGCAAAAGTCGTGGAAACGCCAGATGCGGTTGCGCTGGTCTTTGACTCCGATAGTTTGACTTACCAGCAATTAAATGAAAAGGCCAACCAACTGGCCCACGTAATACGTCACGCTGCCCAGCAACAAAGTGGTGCTGAACTTGCCCCCGATACACTGATTGCGATGTATTTGCATCGCAGTGCCCAGACAATCATTTCGATTTTTGCCATTCTCAAAGCAGGTGCGGCGTACGTGCCTATTGCGGTTGATTTTCCACAGCCACGAGTGACTTTTATTCTTGAAGATACTCAGGCACCTATTGTATTAACCACCACAGCATTTAGCGAAGCGTTGACGCGGTGTACTGACGAGGCATCAACCTCGCCTCAGATTGTATTGACCGATGATCCGCTAACAACCGACTCACAACCCGTGGAAAATCCACAATCTATCGTCACGCCACAGAGTCTGGCTTATGTTATTTATACTTCGGGCACTACCGGCAATCCCAAGGGCGTTATGCTCGAACACGGGGTTTATGCCTGTTTTATTGCTCAGGCCTGTCAATATTTGACGGCCAGTTTGGATTGTGACCGTGTGTCTACTTTGAGTTTGACCCAATATACCTTTGATATTTTCGGTCTTGAATACGGCGTGACACTGGCCACTGGCGGCCAATTGGTATTGTCTCAAATCAACACGGCGTTTGAGGATCTATCGCAACATAAATCGGTGTTGAATTTTATTCAGCAAACCCCTTCGCTGTGGCAAATGTTGTTTCAAGACCCTTTGTTTGGTGATTGCGACCAAGAAGCATTGAAAAAAATGCAAATTATGGTGGGTGGTGAAAGTGGTAATTTGGATTTGTTTGAACAGCTGGACCGGGTGTTTGGCCGGGTCCATCAGGTGTATGGTCCAACCGAAACCTGTATTTGGTCAACCCGTTGTGTTTATGCGTCAGGCAAGCAAAACATCATCGGCACACCGTTTGCTGGTGAACAGGTGCTGGTTTTGTCTGATACGTTGCAACTCAAACCGATTGGGGCGCCGGGACAGTTGTATATTGGCGGCGTAGGACTGGCGCGGGGTTATTTGAATCGTGATGAATTGACTCGTGAGACCTTTATCGACAATCCGTTTGATGGCGGTAAAACCCGCTTGTATAAAACTGGCGACAGGGTGCGTTGGTTAAATGATGGTCAATTGGAGTTTTTGGGTCGTGATGACGGCCAAATCAAAATGCGCGGTTACCGTATCGAATTAGGCGAGATTGAACGGGTGATCAGTCAACATCAGGCGGTCAATACGGCGGTGGTGACTTTTGACAATCAACCAGACAACGCCCGTTTGCTCGGTTATGTGACGCTGAACAAAGCACAGGACAGCACCGACAAAGACACCGATATGGCACGGGAACTGCGCGATTGGTTAAAAGGCCATTTACCCGGTTATATGGTGCCGGCCCATATTTCGTTGTTGGAGAAATTTGAACTCAATGCCAGCGGTAAAATTAATCGTAAAGCGCTTAAGTTACCGACTACAGGCACCCGTTCAGATGAACGTCGTGCAGATGAGCGTCGTTCAGACAAACCCAATCATGAACTTGAACAGCAGATGCTTGGCATTTGGCAGGACCTGTTACAGCTTGATAACGTCACGGTTCATGATACCTTTTTTGATTTGGGCGGCCATTCTTTGCTGATGACCAAACTCAAAGCCAGCCTTGATGCCATTCTCGATAAACCAGTCATGCTAGTTGAATTATTTCAGTATCCCACCATCGAGGGGTTGGTGACGCATCTTAACCCGCAGGATCAACAAAAGGACCAAGACTCAAGTGCTGATGAGGCACTAGCTTCGCGTCCAAAACAAGACGTCACCGAAGACATTGCGATTGTCGGCATGGCCGGACGGTTCCCCGGTGCCGCCGATGTTGACCAATTTTGGCAAAACATTCGTGATGGGGTGTCAGGTATTTATCAATACAGCGACGAAGAATTACTGGAACAGGGTGTCGATGCGGCCATGTTGAAACATCCTGATTATGTCAAAGCCGGGGGTTATCTTGAAGGCTGTGAATTTTTCGACCACACCTTTTTTGGTTATTCTCCTTTTGAAGCGCAATTGATTGACCCTCAACAAAGAATGTTTTTAGAGACCGCTTGGAAAGGGATTGAACATGCCGGGTTTGATGTGCAGCGGATGGACAATTCGGTTGGGGTTTTTGGGGGTATGGGCAATCACTCATATTTGCAACGTTATTTGATGACCAACCCCGAGGTATTGGCCCGCCAAGGCGAATATAAGATGATGATCAGCAATAATAAGGATTACATCGCCAATCGGGTTGCTTTTAAAATGGGTTTGACTGGTCCGGCGTTTAATGTGGGCATGTCTTGTTCTTCATCGTTGGCGGCCATTCATATTGCTTGCCAAAGCTTGCGTCAGGGAGAGTGCAATATGGCCATCGCAGGGGGATCAGGTGTGAACTTTCCGCAGCAGGGCTACCTGTATCAACAGGGCATGATCACCTCACCTGATGGTTGTTGTCGTACTTTTGACGCCGATGCCCATGGAACAGTACCCGGTGGCGGCGTGGCTGTGGTGGTTTTAATGTCATTGAGCCGGGCACTGGCACAAGGCAACACGGTTTATGCGGTGATCAAAGGCAGCGCCATCAACAATGATGGCACCGACAAAGTCGGCTTTACCGCGCCGAGTGTTAACGGTCAGGCGAATGTGATTGGCAAGGCCATGGGGGGCCTTGATTTTGAATCGATAAGTTACGTTGAAGCCCATGGTACGGCAACGCCGATGGGTGACCCGGTAGAAGTCGCGGCGTTAACCCAGGCTTATCGCAAACACACCGATAAAAAAGGCTACTGCGCGTTGGGTTCGGTTAAGTCTAACATTGGTCATTTGGATGTGACCGCCGGTATTGCTGGGGTCATTAAAACCGTGCAGGCGCTTAAACATCAACAATTGCCACCCAGTTTGCATTTTAAAAAACCCAATCCCAACATCGATTTTGACAACAGTCCATTTTTTGTTAATCAACAACTCAACGATTGGTCGGTTGATGGCGTGAGGCGGGCAGGAGTCAGTTCATTTGGTATTGGCGGTAATAATGCCCATTTGGTGCTTGAACAGGCGCCCGAGGATGTATCAGGCGACCGAGAAAACGAAGTGCCACCAAAACAATGGCAATTGATGTGTTTGTCGGCCAAAAGCGAGACTGCATTAAACCGTGGCAGTCAAAACCTGCTGGAACATATGGAGAAAAATACCGATTTGAATATGGCCGATATGGCCTTTACCCTGCACATGGGGCGTCAGCTTTTTGATCATCGTCAGTTTGTGGTGTGTCAGGATGAACGTGGGGTAGG
>JABSOG010000300.1 GCA_013216025.1 Algicola sp.
TATTACGTTAGCTTGCTCAACCTCAACCTCAACCTCAACCTCAGGTAGGGGGTCGGGAGTGGTTGTGCCACCGCCACAACCGTAAAGGCTTAACATGGCACAAAACAGGGTTGTGCTTTTAAATTTGTTGATTTCCATTGAATCTAATTCCTATATTATCTCTATATTTGTACAAGTTGGCTGGGTGGTTACTTAATGCTTAACTAAAGCCGGGCTTGTTTTGGTCTATTACAACTCGCGTATACTAACTTAAACACCGACTCGTTTACTAAGCAAATTTGCTCAGAATGGGCGTTAATTAAAACCCACAATCGCTGATAACCACGAGTGTAGCGTATTTTTACCCGCTCTTTTGACCGCTAATCTGAATAGACTTGATTGTTCATTTGCAACGTTCTCCGCAAAAAAAACACTACTGCGGGAACATTATTCAGATTAAAATAGGTTATAGCGTATGAAATTACATGTGTTTTACAATGGTACTGACTCTAACTACACCACTGATTTTCGAAAACTAGGGCGATTTATACACGGGGAAATAGTTTCTCGTTTTGGACATTATACCCAAGCTGTGGATGACCAAGCGGTGAATGTACTGCGAATACATGGGGTAGGCTCCAGTAAAGAAGACGGCAATTTTCTAACGGATAAAACCGGCACTGCTTTGGGTGTTCGAATGAGAAGTGATGTGCAAAACATTGTGAGTTTTGTGATGAATGCCAGATTACGGCTCAAAACAGCCAACGAGCGTGGACAGGTAGACGCCAATTTGGTGGTGACCTTTATGGGCTGGAGTCGGGGTGGTATTGGTTGCATATATGGTGCGCACATGGTGTGTAAGGTTTGGGACGATATTGAGAAAAATGACCCCTCTGGCATAAAGCTAGACATCAAGATAATCGCTTTTGATCCGGTCTCTGGTCTTGGCACCAATGTTCGAGCGCTGGATTTAAGTTGGCTTGACGTGACGTTTATGGCCGGTGCACTGTGGTTATCTCATTATACCGGGACGCTCAAAGACACCGTTAAGGCCAGTCTAAACATTATCAGCAAGCATCTGGTCAACTGGTGGGAATTGCCGGTGCATGTGAGCCAGTTTCATGGTTTTTATGCCCACGATGAGCGGTCTGTTGGGTTTGCGCCGACAATGCCAACCATGGTCGGTGCTGATGTTGGCCGAAATTTCAAGCTTTATGGTGTGCCTGGTACACACTCGACCTTGGTCGGTAATCTTTATCCTGACGGTGGGGCAACGGCTGGTGTTGCGGCCAGTCCTGTGGGCACCCATGTTTACCGTTCTATGGTGAAAAAAGCCGGAGACTTGATGACTGGTTGGGGCGTTGTATTTGACAATACCATTTTTGAGGAATGGCTCAAGCCTCTCGATTTGACCGCCAATTTTGCGCTTGGCGTGATTGTTGTACCATCGTCAGAAGCATTGACGACTTATAAAGCGAGGGCCCAGTCGGTTGCCATCACCATTTTGAATCCGTTAAATAAAGTCAGCACCGGCTTGACCGATGGCAGAGGCGTCTATATTGGTGGCAACAAGCAAGATAGGAAATGGAAACCTGAAAGTTCGATGGTAGAGTTCATGAATGAACAGAACACCAAGTCAACGATTGACAGTGTGTGGCAGATGGTCGTTGGCAGTGAAACCAAACTTGAAAAGTTGGGTGGTAGTGTTGCAGCGCACAGCTACAATCGTGCAGGTTCAAACTGGGTGTGAATTTGGGCCATAGCTCAGTGATAAAAATAGACTATGGCACTGATTGATGCTGTAAATCAATGGTGGTCACGTTGACTTACTTAGACCCGTATAAGTATTGAGCCGCCGCTTTGCCCATCTGTCGATAGTTGTGGCCTATGCCTGGCACAATTTCTAACTGCCAACCAAAAGGTGTCGCCAATCGTTCGGCCGCTTGCAGGCCTTGCTGATAGAAGTATTGTCCTCTGGCGAGTCGATGTAAGCCTTGACGATTCACAATGGGGGTGTGGAGTAATTTACCGCCGGTTTCGTCGGCATTGTCTAATTCACCGATGAATAACACCAAGCGATTACGCAGTGAATGTTTAAGTGTGTCATCAGACATCAGTGAGTTTTTAAGACCAAAAGGTAACGCGGTATCGAATTCTGGCAGCGTGTAAGAGCCTGCATTGGCTGCGACAATACGATTGGCTTTGGCATAAGGATGGAACAAGGCCATGCGATGGGCGATTTGTCCGCCTGCTGAGTGACCGAATACATCGTATTGCACTTGTGCAGAGCCCAGTGTTTGTTTTACTTGGTCAAATAGGTGGTCAAAATCATCATAAATCCAGTTTGCTGGGACCTTGCTCACGTCAAACATCAAATCTTTATCGTCAATCTTAAATACTTTTCGTTTATTGAATTGCACTATTTGCGGTTTGGCCTTGAATTTCATATTTTCAATCACGCCACCAAAATGGTATCCGGCAAAATCAAAGTCTTTTTCGGCGTAAGCAGGGCTGAGTATCAGGGTTGAATATTGTTCTGATGCGCTGACCCAAGAATCTCTATAAGTATCGCCATTTCTGCCAGCACCCGGAATGACCATTAATATTGGGGAGTGTTGATGAAAGTTTTTCGGCTTGTCATAAAACACTTCAACTGTTTTACCGGGGTGGTTGGGGCCTGCGTCTACAACAAAACTACCAGAACCTTGATTGATGGTGATGTCAGCCTCAGCACCAAAGGCAACAGCATTATTCAAAACTAGCGCACTAAAACGGCGGTTTTAACCTTGTTGGTCTAAATAAGCCTGTCGGTATTGGGTGGGGGTTTGTCCCGTCACCATTTTAAAGGCGCGATTAAAAGGCCCCGTCGAACCATAACCTAGCTCAATTGCGATGGTGAGAATGTGCGTTTTGGCTTGACTGATATTTTGCAAACGAACACAGGCTTCTTTAATGCGATAGCTATTAAGAAAGCTCGAAAAGTTACTAAAATTCAAATGTTGATTAATCAACTTGCGTAATTGGTGCTCGGGAGTATTGAGTTGTTGCGCCAATTGAGTAATGGTCAACGCGGGTTGTTTAAAGTGTCCATTTTCCATGTGTTTGCGTTGATTGTCTACATAATGATGAACCGAATGCGGTGGTTAATATGAGGACAATAGAAGCATTGATGGCCCTGAATAAATCGTCATAGTAAGATTCGAATCGGAATATCTCAAATAGTGCCGTTATAACTAAGTAGCTACCGATGAACAGCATAACGAAAAAACGTTTCTTTCGTCGCGGCTCTAATAAATCATCTACCAAGCCGGCATAAGCAATATATAAAGCGTGCAAAAGTACGGCCAATTCTATCCAGTGTATAAGATTATGTACCACTGAAAACTGTTGACGACTGACAAGTGTCATGCTTTGCAGAATCAAAGCACCAGTAAATATGAATAACGGCACTAGCGGCCATTTTGGCAGGCGAGCGTTATCGTCAAATAGTTGATAACACCGTTGCAATAAAGATAAATTGACCTAGATTCGCTAATTTGGCGAGTATATTCCAGCTTTCAAATGGGTTATCAAACATAATAAACTTAAGGTCGATTGTTGAGACCGATTGCAGGAGGCTGTGATGTGTCATTTTAGTGCGATGAAGCCACTTATGCCAAGTTATTTCACCGGCTGACGAATGATGATTTTTCGATTTTTACCAATTCAAAGTCTTGGGCATTGTTCGACCAGAATAAACATTCTAATGGCGGGTAAGTAAATTTTTTGCCCATTCGTTTTTATTCTCCTTTTTCCCGTGTCCAGTCTATAGTACACCGCTCTGTAAATCCATTTCACAATAGCGATCAAACGGGGCCACCCCCGTTGGTGGGACTTCGCTAGGCACTCGGCCACAGCTTGTTTCAGTTTACCCTGTTCTGTGGGTTTTTCGTTTTCAAGCGCCCAGGTTCGGTTGCTTTTTAACTGATAATACGATTGTATAGAGACAACATTATCTATGTTTTCAAATTGGTTGGTAAATAGTGGCAAACGATTTTAATACCCAAACCGAGTTTGACGATGCACAAACTAAAGTAGACACAAATGATCCGCTGCCTGCAACGGGCGCTTTTCCGTTTAATATTGATCAACGGTTTGAGTATTGTCGTGAATTGGGCCGAGGTGGCTGTAGCACGGTCTGCTTAGCTTATGACCATATATTGCAACGACAGGTTGCGCTTAAATTTATCCTTGGTGAATCGGCGCGAAATACCGCAACGGTATTGCAAGAAGCGAGAACCCAAGCCAATGTTAAGCATCAACATATTTGTCAAATTTATGAAGTGTGTGAGTTTGAACACCATGTTTATTTGGTGATGCAGTATGTCAAAGGTGGCACCCTAAGCGGTTTTGCCGCAAAACTCAATTTAGAACAAAAACTGCTGGTGATAGAGAAAGTGCTGCGAGGCCTGCATCAGGCCCATACTTTGGGCATTATTCACCGCGACATTAAACCCGCCAATATTCTCATTGAACATACTGACGACGGCGACTTTAAACCTTATTTGATTGATTTTGGTATTGCTCAAACCGAACAAGCATTGGGTGGCGGTGGCACGAGTAACCGATATGGTACGCCGCATTATATGGCACCTGAGTTGTTGTTAACCAATGCTTGGCAAGTCGACCGCCGTGCCGATATATATGGAATTGGTGTGACGTTATTTCAGCTGATTTTTGATCAGTTTCCCAAAAGGCCCGAAATGATGGCCGATGTTGCAACAGCAAAAGTGACAGACTACCTCAGTGTTTCACTGTCGGATCAGGCATTAGCATTACCCGAAGATTTGCAACTATTACTGTGTAAATGTTTGGCGATAAAACCGACCCAACGATATTCATCGGCCAAAGCATTGGCTGATGAATTGCGCCGTTATATAGAAGGAGAACCACTGAAATCATTTGCAGGTTTTGGTTATAAATTCAAAAAAAAGGTCAAGAAAAACAAATTATTAGTGACCTTAATGACAACCGTGTTGTTCACTTTGGTCACTAGTGCTGTTTCTTTATTATGGCAAGACTACCGCCAAGAAAAACGCGAACAAATGCTGCAGCAATTTACGGCGAAAGTCGAGAATATGGAAGCTAGAGTGCGGTTTACCCATATGGCGCCACGTCACGACATTAGTGTTGAAATAACCCAGTGGCAAGACGAAATTGGCACCCTCGAACGACAAATAGAGTCTTTGGGCGAGTTGGCTTTTGGGCCGGGGCATTATGCCATTGGCAGAATGTACTATGCACTGCAACAATACGATCAAGCGCTGTCTCATCTACAATTGGCCTGGAGTGCGGGTTTTGTCGAACCACGAGCGGCATATGTTTTGGCGATGGTGCATGGTGCCATTTATCAGCGGCGCAAAAGCCAAATTGACAATTTGCCCAGTGGCATTGCCAAAGAGGCCAAATTAACACTGCTTGACGAAAAATACCGCCAACCGGCCATCCAGTTGCTGGAGCAGGGCATGGAAAGCACACCACATCAGGTATTAGCCAAAGCGACTTTGCTGCTTTATCAACAAGCACCCCAAAAGGCTTTAACCCTGCTCAATACGGTAGAGCATTTTCCTTCTTGGTTTTATCAAAATTTTATCATTAAAGGTGACATTTATCAGGAATTGGCCAAACGGGCTGTCGCGACGCATAACCACAACGAGGTCACTTTATTTACTAATCAGGCGTTGAAATATTATCGTCAGGCTATTGCTATTGCACCGTCAGACTTTCAATTGCAACTTAATCCTGTTCGTCTTTATATGAACCGTTTGAATACCGTTTTGTACGGTGGGCAAGGTGATTTTGAGCAACAATATGCACAAGCGCTGCAATATTTAGAGCAGGGTGCTTTGGTCAATTCGCAACACTACAGGACACACTTTTTAAAAGGCCAGCTACTGGCCGTTAAAAGTGAGTACGAAGAACAACATTCAGGCACCCCCGTTAAGACCATAAACCGGGCTATTGAGCAAATATTAACGGCCAGTCGCAAAGCGCCTGAAAAGTCGGCGGTTTGGTTGGCATTGGCTATGGCCTATAGTGCCCAGTATAAATTGGTGCAAAGCCGTGGTGATGACGGTGCTGTGCCACTAGCGAAGGCCATTGAGGCGTTTGAACACATTGGAGAATCTGATCACGATTATCGTTACTACAGTACTTTTGGTGGGCTTTTGCGGGCGCAGGCATTATTGCTGACCAGTGACAATGATAAGAGCAATGAAGCGTATTTTGAACGGGCTGTTGAGGCTTATCAACAAGCCAGTGTGTTGCAGCCTGGTGCTATCGGGGCATTGATTAATGCGGGTTCAGTATTGCGCTTATGGTCGGCAGGCTTATCTGTTACCCAAGCTAAGCATAAGCTAAGCCAAGCGATTGATAAATACCAACAAGCAAGGCAACTCAATCAAGACCATTTTGTTGCCACCTATTATTTGGGCTTGAGTTATCGCGCCCTAGCGAGGCTAGCGAACCAGCTGTTTGAAGATAATCAACCCTTGTTGGCGCTGGCTGAGCAGCATTTGCAACAGGCATTAATACTGGGTAAACAACACCCTTTTGTGGTTAACGAATTGGCGATATTAGAAAATGACCAGGCAGTGTATGCATGGCAACAAGGGTTGCCCTATCAACCAATGCTGACACAAGCCATTGCCAGATTAGATGAAAGTCTGACGATTAATCCAAGTAATCATGTGTTAATTACCACTCGGGTGGCGAGTTATCTTGGTTGGCGCGAATTGAATTATTTAAGTGGCAAAGAAGATAAAGCCCTTAACAAGCAGGCCATTGAATTGACACAGCAACATTCCACTTTGAATCGGCAGGATAAATTAATGGTGGCATTGTTTGAAGGAGTCGATATTTCAGCCAAAGAAATTGCTGAGGTTGAAGAAAATAGCGATGGACATCTGTTGTTACTCGCATTGTGGCATTCGAATGAACATCGATTTGCTAAGGCAGAGGTTTCTTTTGCCAATATAAAGCAGTTTTATCCGGCGGTGTTATGGTTGTATCGTTACCAGCATCTACAGCGTTGGCAACGTAATACTACTGATGCGGCACAAATATTATGGTTAGCCGATGAGTTAACAACGCTGAGTCATGCGATGAACAAGCATTATCCAGCGTTGGGCATTTTACCGTAATTAACTTTAAATGGCTTATTGTCGATAGTTTTAGCCAGTAACGATTATTTCACCGCTTGTTAATGTCGTAAAATCATCAAGACAATCATCAAGACAATCATCAAGACAATCAACATCAAATTTGTTGTGTTTTAAATCAAACGTTCCGCAATTGATTGCTATTTTGAAAACTGCGCCTTGTGCGGGAATGGAAAACTTATATTCCTTTTCTATATTGTTGAATGGGTTTGGACCTTTAAACGATATGGCTAGATGTGAACCTACGTTATCATTAACAAATTTAATCGCATGGTCTTTTTTTATTGTCCCATCACCTTTATCATCTGGGGTGAAGGCAACTGTACCATTTTTAAGGGAGGCGGTTAGCGATACCGGCGAGAAAGTTAACGTGGCACTACCTTTGTTGTCTTGAATATAGTCATCCATAATTAAGGCGTAAACCTTGTCGCTGCCCATAGTGATGTCAATGGGTTTTTGTGTATCAACGACGTACATCCAGCCGTATGGGTTGTTGACAGTGGTATTGAAAATCACCGCTTTGTGCATAGGCATGTTGGTGTCACTGTAAGTTATGTTTGAATCTAAGGTCACTAAATAGGTGCAACCTTGGACGACTGTTTTAGGCGCTAATTTTTTATTGTTGCCCATAGTACCTTTAGATAAATCTAAAACTTGTTTTTTTGAGTTTAATTTCATAGTGAAACTTTGTGGGGTTGTCATGACATACTCCTTGGTTTACGACATTAAATAATACGAAGACAATGTATACAGACATCTATATTTAAATCTGTATTGTTGAATTTGCACTTACCATGCCAAGAATTCCTGAAGGCCGATGACGACAGCGGTTAATCAGTTATGTTTATATTATTCAAGTGGTTAGGGTAAATCAATATGACAAAAAGAGCGCGCAGTGTTTGTTAAATCCTGACAATAGAGCAACCAAACATTAGGCTGACATTCATGGCTGACGTCAGAAAATTCATAGTAACAATGGCTGACGTCAGGCTGTATTGTCTTGAGGTATCCGGTTTGGTGTATTAAGGTAATCGCTCATACTTGGGATTAATAGCTTGGGTGTCATTGGTTTAGATGTTTTAAGGGGATTCATGTCGGACGCATTGCAAGAAGAAAAAACATTACAACAGCCAGACACTCAACAACAGGGTATCGAGTCACAGATTTCAATGGATAGGCCGATACCTGTTTTAATCATTCAGAGTCACCCTGATCTGATTCGAGTGGGGGATATTGCCCGGTTAGAAGCTTTATTAGACAACCAAGTGATTGACTTGGCCAGAGGTAAGCTTGATTTTTGTCGTGGTAATAGCGTACTGGGTAAACCATTGGCCGACCCGTACCTGAGTCGTAGCGCCATTAATATTAAAATGCTGGCCAATGACGAATTGGTGTTTGATTGCAGCGACAGTAAAACAACTTTAACTGTCGGTGAGACTGTGGTTGATTCGTCGATTACATTGTCAACCGCTCAAATGGCGACAGGCGTTGTGATCACTTTGGGCGAGCGAGTCACGCTTTTACTTAAATCCCAGTTACTTAAATCACAGCTATCTAAGTCATCGCTGTCGACGCACAGGCCAATGAGTAGTGATTTTAATATGGTGGGCGTCAGCGCTAAGTTGATGGAGGTTAAGCAGCAGTTGGCCAGCCTACGTGGCGTAGATGAGTGCGTAATGATCACCGGTGCAACCGGGGTAGGCAAAGAGTTAGTTACACAAGCCATTTATGACGTGAGTAACCGAGTGGGCGCGCCGTTCGTTAAAGTCAGTTTAGGGTCAATCTCGTCTGCTTTGGCGGCAGCTGAGCTATTTGGCGCCAGCAAAGGGGCATATACTGGCGCAGACAAAAACCGCAATGGTTATTTTGCAGCCGCGCAGGGGGGGACTTTGTTCCT
>JABSOG010000301.1 GCA_013216025.1 Algicola sp.
TTTTTTCGAGTTTGACTTCGATATGCTTGCTTTCGCTTTTGTCATCAACACTGGTGGCACCTTTAAAATTACCGACGCTATCATAATCATAGCTCATTTTGGTCCCAATACTGCGTGTTGTTTGAGTCCTGAAACCCAAGCTGTTGTACTGGTACTCGTGATAGGCCTTGTTTGGAAAGGTGACCTTGGCAAGTTTGCCGGTATTGTTGTAATCAAACTTTGCTGTTTTGCCATTCGCACTCAGGCTTTGCAGAAGACCATAGGCGTTATAGGTAAAGTTACGCAGGGTTTCGCCATTTTGTTGGCTGAGTATGTCGCCATTGGCAGCGTAGGTGTAGCTTCGCGTTGGTCCATCGCCGGTTATTACTAACGGCTGGCCATTGGCATTGTAAGTGAATGACTGGCTTGTTGTTTCACCAGTCATCACCTGTGTCAAACGGTCTTTAGCA
The DNA here is from genome assembly GCA_013216025.1 of Algicola sp. Taxonomy (GTDB): domain Bacteria; phylum Pseudomonadota; class Gammaproteobacteria; order Enterobacterales; family Alteromonadaceae; genus JABSOG01. The sequence goes on from JABSOG010000301.1 coordinate 450, forward strand.
TCATAGCGCAATTGGAATTGTTCAAGGTTACCATCTGCTGTTTTGCGGGTCAGTGTGTTTGCTCGCCCGTTGTCATAGGTGAACTTGGCTTCAGTTTGATTGTTGGCCAGCAATTGGATGACTTGCTGGTTTTTGTTGAGTTCTACCGTACTGGTATAACCTGCTGCATTTGTTACCGAATACGTCACTCCAATTGAATTGTAGCTAAAGGTCGTGCTGTTGTTTTTGGCATCGCTGACAACCGTGTAACCGTCTTGATATTGGTAGTTGTGCTTATTGCCCCGGATGTTAGATTTTGTCACCCTGCCTTGTGGGCCATATTTAAAAGCTGCCGCTTTGTGACCTTCAGGGTCAGTGACTCTTTTCAGCAAGTCTTTACCACTGTACTTGTATTGCCATTGCTGACCACCTAGGTCGGTCATTGCGGTCAATAAGTCTTTTTTATAACGGTATTGAACAGTGCGGTCATTATCATCGGTGATTATAGTGATGTAACCATTGTCGTCACGCGTTATGACAACAAACCGACCATTTTGGCCAACCACCTTTTGCAGTTGTCCGTTTTGGTAGACCAATTCCAAGCCGTTACCCAGCGCATCTTTGATGCTCGCAAGACGATAATATTCACCGGTTTTTTCAAAGGTTTTAATCTGGCCTGAGCGCTGCGTGATCTGCATCTGGTTGTCGCTGACCAAGCTAACTTGAAAGTTGCTACTAGCACCTAATGCCAATTTTTGTTCGCCAGCATTGTTATCGCGATACAACAAACTGCCATCAGATTGTTTGCTTATGGTTTCACTTAAAGTGAGGTACCAGCCCCGACCAAAATCTGCTGTATCAGTGCGACTAGAATCATAAACCCGGGCCATTTTGATGGGATACGAACCAAGTACCACAATATCTCTTCGTTCAAAACTGAGGTTGCCGCGCGTGGTGTTGACAAAGGCTTGAGGCAGCCCGTAATTTAGCGGCTGAGGGTTGTTATGGAATGTATTTATTCGTCGTCGTTCGGTCAATTCGTTGAGGGTTTTAACGTGTTGTTCGAGCCTTGGGCTGCTATTAGGGTTGTTGACATTATCATTTGCTATTGCAGGTTGGATTGCCAATAACCCCACGCACAGGCAAGCCATGCGCTTTTGGGATGGTTGAATTTTCATTTTTTGCTGATTCTCTTGTTTTATTATTTTTGGTTTGACTGTACAAGCACCATTCCTTTTTGTTGTTTTATCGTGGTTAATACCCAGCCTGCAACGTAGGTTAATGGGCTTTGACTACGCGGTACAGGGATGTGCCGCCTTTTCAACGTGTTGAAAAGTAAGCGCAGTTCCACTTGCTTGAACGTAGCGGTTTCCTGACATCTCACATGGATGTGAGTTTCAGGACGATAACAAGAAATGTGCGACAACAAAGACAGGGTCAAAAATACTCTAGTCTGTATTCGTCATTGCTAGCTGGTCAGATGTTATTATTGTGTTTAGGCAATAGCGTTCCTTATTACCTGTTTTAGATTATTAACATGTGTATCTAAATTAGCAAGAAAAAAGTGCAAAAATAGAGAAAATTAGCCATATCGCACGAATTTCTTAGTGTTCTGGGTTAAATTGGTACCATAAAACTGATTTGAACAGGCTCCATTTTAAATCGGTAAATACACTGTAAATGCTTTGGAGGGCAATGAACATATCCCTATCGGGTAAGTTGATTTTTGACGGTTTTTAATTTGAATCAGCAGATGGTTTTTATCATTTTCCCTAGTGGCTTTTTGTCGCTCTTTATTGGAAAAAACAGATAAAATTTAAAAGAATGAGTAGAGTTGCAGGCAGGCGGTTAGTGCCAGTGTGGGTAAATGATAGCTGGAATGTTGGAGGAGCAGATTAATCTTCCGGTTGGTCCTCGGTGTTTTCGTCATAAACTGGTTGGGTGCGCTCCGCCAGATTGACGACTTTGTTGTCACCCTGTTTTTGACCTTCTTCTATCACGTTCAGTGATTTAAAGTATTTGCAGTTATAGCGGTAAACTTTGCTATACCATTTTTGCAGCGCCAACTCTTGCTCCATGGGCATATAGTCGTCAGTCAATTCCATATCTTGAAGGCGAACACGTTCCATTATTAGTTGGTGTGACTCGGACAAAGTGTACATATTGCGTTGCTGATCTTCGATTTTTTCGCAATGCATTTTGTAAATTTTAGATTCATCGCCAAGGGCTTTGTTGTAATACTTAACCAGCAAAAAAATAGCACCAATAAGGCCAAAAACTATTAAACTCTCCACTTAACCCCCTCTTTTCCTTTTGATTCTCTGTATATTGAAATGGCAACAATGATCGTAAAAACAACCGTCACAGCGGTTGTCGCTATATTGATTGAGAGTAGACCATGTTTGTATATACTTGCCAAGTAGTCCGTTTGAAAAATGAATCGTTCGCCATATCTGACTGTCTGGATTATTCCATAAGTACAATATTCCAAAAAAATCATTTTGGTTATGAAGCTATAGGGCGTTATGGATCTTAAGTGAATGTTGTAAACGCAAAACAACACAGCAATATCAATGAATGCATATCCCATGTACCAGCCAAACCGCACTAATTCATCATTACCAGTATCTTTTAACCCTATCAAAACAGATTTGTAATGCAGTGCGAAGCCATCCAACAGAACTATCACGCCCAATGAAATAAGGGTTGAACTTAACCGATTTCCTCTAATCCAAATGATAAAAAAAACGGCGAGCATTGTCGCATCAATAAACAGGCTCTGTTTGTCCACTAAACGTAGTAGCTCTACATCGATCATTATTATTCAACTTCCCATTATTAGTGGCACTTTATTTAGGAGGCTCTTCTCCCGCACCGTTACTTTTGTTGGCATCTTCTTCGGCTTTTTCAGCAGCGGCCAAATCGGCTTGTGCCTTTTTAATTTTCACATACCGTTCCAGTGTCGGCGTTAGCTCGTATTTCTCAACCGCTTTTTCCACTGTTAACTCAGTGCTTTTGACCTTTGCAAAAACCATGTCACCAGTGATCGCTTCAATCTCAATCGATGTCGGCAATATGCCGGTTTGTGCAATCTGCTCTACTTTTTGGTTTACATCTGCGTTTAGTTGGGCGACATCGGCATCAGTTGCGTTCGCCGAATTGGCAATGACCAGTGCCACTAAACTCAGTTTTACTATTTGTTTCATTATGCTTTTCACTATATTGGGCTTCCACTAATTGAGATTTGCGTACAAAGTAACCTTCCATAGTCTAAATTCATGCCGTTATTACAAGCGGCAAACAATATAGTAATAGTGGAACTACAGCAAGCGCAATCACCCACTCTACCAGTGTTCCAGATATTTAAGGACCGCATTATTGTCTAATTCGGGAGGGAAAACAACCGATTTACTCGCTAATTTTGAAACGGATGTTAATTTATTGATTCGTTAAGATTTGATTGGACAGAGCTTGTGACCATATCAGAGTTATTGTAATTTAATATTGAAGTGTTGTTTCAATGGTCAGAAAGAATCGTTATTCAACCCTTTTAAAGTCGCACTTATGATAAAACACATATATCCCAACCATATAGGTTAAAGTTTAATTTACAATCACTCAGTGCATCTCTTAGCAATATCTCTTTTTAAAATCACATTACATTAACATTTACACTTCCTAATATGACTGGACCATAAGCACCCCATTTTTTTTCAAGAAAGTGCAGGTCGCATCTATTTATAGTAATACGGTGTTTTAGCCGCCCAGGTTGAGTTTTTGTACTTTCGATGCAATGTTGTAAACCATTGCCTTGAAGGATTGGTCAGCGGTTTTGTTCTGCCTTGTGCATTGCGTACATATTTCTGCCAACGGCAGTCTTTTAAAACCCCTTGGGGTTTGTGGCAATAAACCAAAAAGTGCAGTGTTTTGGCTTCAGTTTCTGACGCTTCATCAATAAAAGTGAGCGCTTTTTGGTAATAGTAATAGGGATCACGCGTATCGGCTGTCAGGTATGATTGCTTGCATTTGTCTTTGGGCCGTCCTGTTGGTGAATAGTTGTTGATGTAGTACTGACTAAACGCCGGACGGCGAATGTTGTTTTCCATAAAATAGGCAATGTTCATGTGACCCTTGGCCGGATCGCTGCCGGTTGCCACCATTGTGACTGCCGTTCTTATCAATGCCAGCGCTTTGAGTACACTGTCGGGTTGTGTTTTAAACAGCTGGTTTAGCAGCGTGATCTTGTCGGCTTCCAGATACCTGACCGCCAAATCATAAACCACCCAATGCCTGCGGTCGATATTTGACACTTGCGGCAATACTGTCGCGACTTCTTCTGCCGAACAGGCTCTGGCGAGGGCAAGATTGAATACTTCATTGTCTAATGTTTGTGGGGTATTAAGTAACCCTGCGAGTCCGCCTTGTTCAAAAAGGATCTTGGCTATTTCGGTGTCGGCGACTTCAGGCCTCAGCCGGGCTTTCATCTGTTGCCAAACGGCAATGCTTTGTTTGTATTGACCAAGTCTTAGATGAGACCTAGCCAGCAGCGTTTGCAGCTCTACAGTCGAGCTATCAACGGTGGCAATGATGTCGATAGCGCTTTGATATTCGCTCTGTTGATATAAATCGTGCGCGTCTTTGAACTTCTTTAATCGCCCAAGAAACATGTAAAAAGTGTGCGAAGTTGGCTGCTCACCCTTTGCTTCTTCAAGCAAAGCCACCAAGCCATTAATACCTGCGCGTTTATCGCTGACTTGCAGGTCGAATTCCCTGATAAAGCCTTGTAGTTCTGCTATATCTGCTTCGCTGAAAGTTGCTTTTGCTGCAATTTTGCGTGCAACAAACAACATGTCCTCGGTTAAAGTCGATTGAAACTTGTCGTATTCTTTGCCCAGCTTATAGCTATTACGGGTGATGCGTTTTGATGACAGGAAGTATTGGCCAGTGGGATACGCTTGTCGATACTGGGCAAATTTGTCCCTAGCCAGTTGTAATACTTGCTTGTCAATGGACTGTTTATCGTAAGAAGACCCAGACCAATGCCGCTGTGCCTGAACAAAATAGCTGCGAGCGATTAAATAGCTGGCCGTTTCACCAAACCAACCAGTATCTTGCAGTTCAATTTGTTCGAAATGCTCAATAGCCAACGCAAACTTGTGTTGATAAAGCTCAATGATTGCCGCCACATAACGAAAGTGCGGCTTTGTGAGCAGCTCAGCGTCGATTTTTATGCCAGACAGCTCACCTCTGGCACACCCGTTATAAATTTGCAGTCGAAGATCTATGAGTTGTCTTAACTCATTGTCACCAACGTTGGGCAACTGTGCGGTTTGCTCAATCAATAGCAGTACGTTTTCAACTGAATTAGAATTACACTTGCCCCAACGAAAACGCTGCGCCCTGGTCAGTGAAAATTCAGCAATAAATTCATTCCCTTTTTTCTCAAGCTCGACCTCTTGTGCGCGATAACCACGGCTTTGCTCATCAAATACAAATGGCCGACCCTGCTTTTGCATACTGGTCGTTATGTCAGCCAGTCGTTGTCGCAACATTGCTAGCCCTGCCGAGTAAGTTTTCTTTTGTCGTGGTTGGGCCACTAAGCTGCCACGATAAAGCCGCAGCTGAATCTCACGGCTCTTTTTGTCTGGGTCATAAAAGGGGCGTGCGCCGTAGTCGAACCAAAAATGGTATTCGGGGCCGCTGGCACCGGCAACAAAAGAAGCCAACACAGTAGCAAGCGCGAGTATTCTCAATTTCATAGAAGCTTCCTTGTGTTCAAGAATATAAGCTTACCGGTGTAATAAGGCGAGTCATTAAATTGCAGTTCTGCAAATCGTGGGGCCGTAGTAATCCCGACTTTGTAGGGGACTTTCAGCCTGGGTAACCTGGCAATGTGTTGCTCTACCTGCGGCACCGGCAAATGATACTGGTAGAACTGGATAGCCACGTAATCGACAACGTCACCAAAGCGATTTAAGGCTGGCAGGTTGTCGGCCAACCAGCTGGAAAGCCCTGTTATGCTAATAAATTCACGACCATAATGGTGACTGACTTTTTGCAGATATCGATGGTAATGGTCTAATTGTGCCGCAGGACTGTCATAGTCAACTTGAATACCGGCAACAGACGTGCCCGAGTGCTGCCAGTTTTGCAGCAGGTAATTCACCTGTGCAATAAACTCGGCGACCGGGGGAAGCGCATAAACCCGAACCAATAACCTGACAGAACCTTGAAATTTTACCGGGTGTGGTGCTAACCCTTTTTTGACGAATACAACTTGGTTGTCGACTTGTTGAAACTCACCTTGCATGATCACAATGCCATCAGATTGTTCGATAAACTCCATGTCTTGTGCTTGCCAAATCCAATGTTGGAGCTCGACTTTTTGCGGTGGTGTTGTGTTGATTGGCCAAGACAGGCTTAAAACCGATAGCAAGCACAATATAGAAACGCAGAATAACGGTAGCCACACATGTAGGTGCCTGACAAATTTCAGTAGATCTTTGATATTGAGCATTATGCTGGCCAATCGCCTTTATATGTTTTAGATATTAGCCCCAATGTAGTTGCTGTCAACGTCTATAAAAGGCGAACACACCGGTTCATCCACATCTACACAACGCTCCTGAAGTCCAGGTGCCGCGCTAATCACCAAAGCCACATCAAGGAACAGGCTGTTTTCGTGTCCCATTACATCATCAAAGGCAGACACATGTAAATATATCTTTCAATTTACAGTGAAATTATGTAAGTTTCCGTCAATAAGATGATGTTTAAAGTTAGTTTTAGGATTTATTGTGGAAACAAATCAGTTTAACGACCAAGAACGGAACATTTTGGTGGCAGCAAAGGAGGTAGTAAAAACAATGGACAATGACCCTCCGCCATCCCTTACAGAGCTTTTTGTGCAAGTCAGAGCTTTGTATTATTCGGCTCTTGGTCAAGGCCCATTCAAAAACAACGCCATAACAAAACAACTCAGCCTTTTGTGTAATGCGTTTTACCAGCACACCTGGGGTTATAAGTTTGGTAAAAACAGGGTAACTAAGGATGCTCTCATGGTAGATATACCCAAACCTTTCATCTTACTTGCGGGGATCTCGGGCACCGGCAAAACCCGTTTCGTGCGTGAGCAAGCAAAATTAACTGGCGATATCAACGAAACCTATTCGCTGATCCCCGTCAGACCCGATTGGCATGACCCATCTGATTTGCTCGGTTACATATCAAGGCTGGGTGTTGAGGCTGAATATGTTGTTACCGATACACTTGAATTTGTGGTCAGGGCTTGGAAAGACATCGCCGACAGAGGATTAAGTTTTGATAACAGCGAGCTGGGCTGGGGTAATGCAACACCTAACAACCATAAAGTCAGGCCGTTTTGGCTGTGTTTGGATGAAATGAATCTGGCCCCGGTAGAGCAGTATTTTGCCGATTACCTGTCGGTGCTTGAAACGCGAAAGTGGGCCAATGCCAATGAGTTGGCCGCTGGCGAACCCATTTACCAGTGTGAGGCTTTGGTTAAACCCCAAATGATTGAACAGCTCAGTAAAACCCGGCAACAAAAACTCAAAGCCGATCTCAAACTGACTGGCCCAGGTTACCAAAAACTATGGGACTACTTTATCTGTAAAGGGATCCCGTTGCCCTTTAACTTGATTGTCGTCGGCACAGTCAATATGGACGAAACGACCTATGGGTTTTCACGCAAAGTGATTGACAGGGCACTGACCTTCGATTTCGGGGTGTTTTTCCCCAACGATTTCGCACACTTTTTTCATGCTCCTCATAAAATCAAACCTTTGGGGTTCCCTCAATTGTCGCATGTTACCAAACAAGATTTATCCTCGGTAAAAGCCGACCCCAGTGGTCAAAAAAGTATCACTTTTCTTACGCAAGTCAATGCTCTATTAAAGCATACACCGTTTGAACTGGCTTATCGGGCATTAAGTGAATTGTTGCTTGCGGTGTTTTGCTTCAAACCCAAAGACGAAGCAGAATTACAGGCGGTGTGGGATGATTTTTTGATGTGCAAACTATTTCCGCGCATTGATGGTGACGCCCACAAGCTGCGCTCCCTTTTAACAGAGTTGGCGCAACAACTAAAAGCGCAACTGCATTTAATTTGGGATGCCCCGCGAATAGAACTGCTGCTAACTGGTGATGAGGCAACGGCAAAAGCGTTAACGACGAGCTGTCGCAGCAAAATCAAATTGGATTGGATGAGTGCTCGCTTAGAACACAACGGCTTTACCAGCTTTTGGCCGTAGGGGCTTTAAATTATGCACATGAATACGGTATCTGATACAGCCATTATTCGCCTTGTTGCCAGCACGTCGTCAAGCTGGAAGTCCAACGCGCCGCACAGTCGCAAGCACACCGGCATCAGCAACAACAACATAAAACGGTTAGATTGATGAACGATCCCAAAAGCTGTTTGAACTGCAGCCTAAAGGCGCTGAAAACAACCAAACCTTGTTGGACAGGCAAGCAAAGGATCTGCAGGAAAGTCGCTCGGAGACCTTTCAAACCCTAAGCTTTTCGACTCGTAATTTGCCCCTGCCACAGCTCGCTGTTACTATTTCACTGCCTTGTGTTGAACAGAGGCCCCTTAACAACTCGCGAGTTG